>CALQLM010000244.1 GCA_943331415.1 Bifidobacterium breve | reverse complement strand
CCGAGCTGCGATATGACGCTGCCCGGCAACGTCAACCCGATCGATCGCTTTCAGCGTGCCGCGTACTACTCGGCGCTGCTGCCCAAGCCGAGCTCAGAACGCCAAGCCGTGGCCGCAGTGATGGCGATCATGCGCAATGTCTCGGTGCCGTTCGGCGCGCCCTACGGCGATTTCGGGGTGTACGACACCGAGTACCGAACGGTCACCGACCTCACCAACAACATGTATTTCTTCGAACTGACCACCAGCCCGAATGTCATCTGGGTGGACATGACCAAGCTCCCGCTCAAGCCAGGGTCGCTGCCGTTGGTGATTGACCCCTATGACGATTCCCTCGTCGGAGACGTCACGGACCGCTTGGCCGCTCAGCAGATGCCGTTCTGAACCTCAGCGGTTGAGCCGCCAGATCTCGGCAGACATCACCGTCGCGAAGCTGCACCACAGCGGGTAGGGCACCAGTGCAGCCCCCAGCTTGGGATCGGCGTCAGCGGCCCGGCGAACCAGGTCAGCGCTACTGGCCGCCAGCGCTCCGGCGGCGACAGCCGAAAGTCCCAGCTTATGTTTGTTGAAGAAAATCCAACTCCAGCTCGCGTTCAGCACGAGATTGACGCCGAGGGCACCGATGAAGGCTCGGGCCTTCGCGTCGTCACCATCGGTCCGGAATCGGTCGATCGCCGCCGCCGAGGTAGCCGCGATATCGGTGTAGAGCGCCGTCCAGGCGATCGGGAACACTGCATTCGGCGGGACGAAACCCGGCTTTCGGATCGTGGAGTACCAGTTCTGCACGCCATCCCTGCTGGCTGCACCGCCCGCAGCTGCAGCGGCCACAGCGGCCAGGCCGGTCCCGATGATGGTTTTGCGCATTTCTCCAACCTACCGGCTCAGACGGTGACCAAGCCCGGAGAAGCGTCTGCGGAGATTAGGTTCGATTTCGCCACGGGTGGGCATTAAGCTGCCCATTCGAAGGGGTCAGCGGTATGCGATCACGGGATAAGGGAGAACTGACTCGATGAAGAAGATGTCGGTGGTCACCACTGTGGGGCTGTGCGCCGTGACGTTGACCGTCACGCTCGCTGGTTGCAACGCCACAAAGACCGAGAGCAAGTCGGCGGAGAGTTCCACCACGACGAGCTCCGCAGCGGCGAGTTCGACCCTGGCGGTACCCGATATGCCCACGGGTCCCAACAAGACGATCGCCGACTACATCAACGAGAACAAGATCATCGAAACGCCCTTCAATAAGGACGAGCCCGGGGCTCCGGTTTTCGACTTCCCAACGCCACCCGGTTGGGCGTTAGCCGGTGAGCAAACTCCGGAGTGGGCCTACGGCGCCATCGTCTACCAGAATCCGGTCAACCCCGAAGACCCGCCGTTCGTGCTGGCAATCATCTCCAAGCTCACCGGTGATGTCGACCCCGCGAAGATCCTGGAGTTTGCCCCGGGCCTGCTGCAGAACCTCCCCGGCTACGAGCAGGACGGCGATGTGGAGAAGATCACGCTGAGCGGTTTCGACGGAGTCGAGTTCCAGGCGTCCTATCTCAAGGGCGAGGAGCGCCGGTATATCGCTCAGGCAACGGTCGTGATCCCGGGCAAAGATGGTGCGATATTCGTACTCCAGCTCAACGCCGACGCACCGAAGGATCAGGGTCAGGTAATCCGCGATGTCGCAACGGTGATCAACGCGGAAACAAAGATCACCGTCTGACGCCGCTGACCAGACCAGCGGCCTAGCCGACCGCGCGTACGACTTGCCTTGTCACAGCTCGGATTTCGGCGGCCGTCGTTGCGTCGATGCGTATGTCATCGAGACTCGGCACATCGAATTCGGTTGTCACCACCCCGGGCTCGTCATGCTCCCATTCCGCGCCGAACCGGTCAAGAATGCTCCGCATGCGAAGGTTATCGCCCAATAGTCGTGCGGTGAACCGTCGCACCCCGCCAACCTGCGCGGAGATGGTCAGAGCATCCATCAACAAACTGCCGATACCGCGGCCCTGGTAGTCATCGGCCACGATGAACGCGATCTCGGCCACACTCGCGTCGTTGACATCCCGAACGAATCTGACATCTGCGACCACGGGGCCGTCGGCGCCGTCGACGAGAACCCAGACGAAATGGTCGACGTAATCCACCTCGAACAGGTAGTGCATCAACGCCGCACTCGGCGCCCGGGTGGACATGAACCGGCGGTACAGGGTCTCACTGGAAAACTCCACTGAGGTGCTACTCGAGCGCTCGTTATCGCCAGGCAGAACTGGACGCAGCATCAACTCGCCGCCATCGGCGAGACGGACCGGAATCGGCGTGACGAATGCTGCCAGTCGCTGTCGCGCGGTGCGCAACAGCCGTTCGCTGACACCGGGCAGATCGGCCATGGCGGCGAAGGCCTTCTCGTCGCCGATATAGCCGGACAGCGACTCAGTGGCGGTAACGGTCGCGGTTCGCGGTTTATCCCGCAGTAACGCGATCTCACCGACGATCACGCCGGCGGAGACTTCGTCGAGCACCACCGTGTCGTCATCTCCGGTGTGGCGGACCTCGGCGCGACCGGAATGGATCAGGATGAACGACACGGCGCGCTCGCCCTGGCGCATGAGCACCTGCCCGGAGGCTGCACGCAGCGGCCTCAGCCGCTCTGCCACGACGTGGAGTTGTTCGGTGGAACATCCCTCGAACAACTCCATATCGGCCAGACCCTCGGTGCGCATGTTCACCAGTTCTGCGCTCTGGCCCAATGCCGCAGCCAGGCCATGCTCACCGTGATCCGCTGTCATCACCCGATCCTGATCATGCGGCTAGTAGGCCAGCAGATTGACGACTCCGCTGAAGGCCTTCGGCAGCGCGCTGGCGGCCGGAACGATCATCGACCGAACCGGGCGGCACCCGCTGGCCGCAAGCAAGCCGCCGGTCAACGCCCGGTAGCGCCGCGACATCTGGCGCCACTGGCGGTCATAGCCGCCAGGATCATCGGCCGCCACGCACTTCACCAATAACTCCGCACCACCGAAAGCGATGCCCAGACCCTCACCGGTCAGTGCATCCACGTACCCCGCCGCATCACCGACCAGCATCACCCGTCCGGCTGTCCGACTCTTCACCCGTTGACGCAAAGGCCCGGCGGCGCGGTCGGGGCCGTGAGGTACCGAACCCAGTCGTGCAGCCAGGGCGGGAAACGCCGCCAACTGATCATCGAATCTGCCCTGCCGCGAAGTCAGCACCGCCACACCGACGCTGTCCTCAGCGACGGGCGTCACGTAAGCCTCGGTGTCATCCGCCCAGTACACCTCGACGGTGTCGCTCCACGGGGCGATTTGAAAGTGACGCCGGATGCCCCACCGTCGCCGGCCTCGACTGGGCAAGTCCAGTCCGAGCGACCGGCGTATCGGCGAGTGCAGACCATCGGCCGCGGCAAGGTAGCGCGCCTGGAAGTCGCCACACCGAACCGACCGCCCATCCTGGCTGATCGCACCGATATCACCTTCGACGATGCGAACCCCGACCGCCGCGGCGGCATCGTGCAGAGCGTCCGAGAGTGCAGTACGCCGCATACCCAAACCCTGGCCCGACCGGAAGTCCGCCCGGACCGAGTGAGTGGAATCCAGATAGGTGATACCGCGAAAGGCCTTACCGTGCAACGTGACGCCAAGCTTCTCCAGATGCTTGACCGTATGCGGCATCAGGCCCTCGCCGCAGGCCTTGTCGATCGGGCCGCGCCTGCGTTCGACGACCACGGCTTCCAACCCGGCCTGGGCGGCATAGATGGCGGTGGCAAGCCCACCGGGGCCGCCACCGGCAACGAGAAGGTCGATCATGCCAGCCTCGCCAATGCGGCATTTTCGGTAGTGAGTCGCCTCGTCAACAGGGCCGCATTGAGAACGGTGAAGACGAGGGCGGTGAT
>CALQLM010000243.1 GCA_943331415.1 Bifidobacterium breve | reverse complement strand
ATCACCCGGGCGTTGGGAACGACACCGGCCTCCTTGAGTCGGCCAATCAGCGCGGCGTCCCCCTGCACATGTTCGGTCAGCTGACGGACCACCACCGCCACCGAATTCCCGGCCGGGAGCTCGGTCAGCCGCACCAGGTTGGTCCCGTCATGATTGGTGTGGGCCTGGTCCATGCCCAAAACGTTCAGGCCGGGGATCGGGTTGCCGAACGGTGAGACGGTGGGGTTATCCAGCACCTGCACCAGTCGGCGCTCGACGTCCTCGCTCATCACGTGCTCCCAGCGGCAGGCCTCGGCGTGAACCTCTTCCCAGGGAAGCCCGATGATATCGACGAGGAGGCGCTCGGCCAGGCGATGTTTGCGCATCACCGACGTCGCCAGTTCCCGGCCCTTGTCGGTGAGTTCGAGGTGGCGGTCACCGGCCACCCGCAGAAGGCCGTCCCGCTCCATCCGCGCGACGGTCTGACTGACGGTCGGGCCGCTCTGCTCAAGACGCTCGGCGATACGCGCGCGCAACGGCACGACGCCCTCTTCCTCCAGGTCATAGATCGTGCGCAGATACATCTCGGTGGTATCGACCAGATCATTCATTAGGTCACCCTTCGTCGCCCGCCGAGTCTAACGTGCGGAGCTGCGGCAACGGTCCGACAGCGGATATCGCCGGGCGCACCGCAATGTGCCCGCCGACACGGTCGGCGGGCACATTGGGCAGGGGCCTGCTAGCTGGCGTAGGAGCGCAGCCGCTCGGCTCGATCGCCGTTGCGCAGCTTGATCATGACCTCGCGCTCAATCTGACGGACCCGTTCCCGGGACAGACCGAACAACTTGCCGATCTGATCCAGGGTCCGCGGCTGACCGTCGTCGAGGCCGAAGCGCAGCTGGATCACCTGCTTCTCCCGCTCGTCGAGGGTGGCCAGCACGTGGCGGATATCGGTGTGCAGCAGTTCGGCGATCACCGTGTTCTCCGCCGACATCGCCTCGGAATCCTCGATGAAATCACCCAGCGGTGCCTCCTCGTCGGCGCCGACGGGCATATCCAGGCTCACCGGGTCCCGGCTGTGCTCCAGCAGGTCGTTGATCTTCTCCACCGGGATACCCGACTCCTCGGCGAGTTCCTCATCGGTGGCCTCTCGGCCCAGGGTCTGATGCATCTCCCGCTTGATCCGGGCGAGCTTGTTAACCTGCTCGACGAGGTGCACGGGCAGTCGGATGGTGCGGCTCTGGTCGGCCATACCGCGGGTGATGGCCTGACGGATCCACCACGTCGCATAGGTCGAGAACTTGAATCCCTTGGTGTAGTCGAACTTCTCCATCGCCCGGATCAGCCCGAGGTTGCCCTCCTGGATCAGGTCCAGCAGCGGCATACCGCGGCCGGTGTAGCGCTTGGCCAGCGATACCACCAGGCGCAGGTTCGCCTCCAGCAGGTGGCTGCGCGCCGCCCGCCCGTCACTGGCGATGGTCGCGAGAGCGTTCTTGCGCTTGTCGCCAAGGCGCTTGCGGGTGTCCAGCAGGTGCTGGGCGTACAGGCCGGCCTCGATGCGCTTGGCGAGTTCCACCTCGTCCTCAGCGGTGAGTAGCGCGGTCTTTCCGATGCCGTTCAGATACACGCGCACGAGGTCAGCGGCCGGGCTCTGAGTGTCCAGGTCGCTGTCATACCGGGTAGTGCTGGTGTTTGCCATGGTGGCCTCCTGATCGGATGCAACTGTCACCCTGTACAACGACCGATCGGGGGGCAGAGTTCCCGCACTCAGAAGATGCTCACCGCTGTGAACTGCAGGAATGCGCGGGAGCTCTGTGGGTTCAGTAAGAATGACCGCGGTCGCGCACTACCGGGGATGATCGTCGCGGGAGTGGTCGGCCTGTGGTTGCGAGGTCGGAACGAATCCGGACTCCAACGCCGCCCGTTCGGCGCGCGGAAACAAAGCGGTGCGCTGGGGTGCGTCGGGAAAGCGCCGTGGTTCTTCGGCTTGCCGTGGGGGCCGGTCGTTGGCGATCAGCACGGCCATCCAGGGCAGCGGGATCGACGCGGCCAGGATGGCCAGCGAAAGCAGTCCGTTGTGCCAGATGCCGTAGGCGATGGCAGCGGCCAGGAAAGCCGGGATTCGCCAGAACATCAGCTTGAGGTACTTGCGGACCCGCTGGCGATGCTGCTCCTCATAGGACAGCGCCGCGCGGGTGATCAGCACGGGCCGTCCTTCGTCGTCGAAACCCAGCTCGTGCGCCATAGATGCACTGTTCCACATCAGGGTCGGGTCAATCGAGGGGGTTTTTCTTACGGCTGTCTGACCGTAACGGTCACTCACGGGGCACAATGGTCCCTATGCGGACCGACACCCTCGAGCGCACCGACAGCGAAGAACGCGTCGACGACGGCTCAGACAGCGACACTCCCAAGTTTTTCCACTACGTCAAGAAGGACAAAATCGTCGAGAGCGCGGTGATGGGATCCCATGTCGTCGCGCTGTGCGGCGAGGTATTCCCGGTGACCAAGTCGGCCAAACCCGGATCTCCGGTCTGCCCGGACTGCAAGCGCATCTACGAGAGCCTCAAGAAGGGCTGACGGCCGGCTCTTGCTCCGAGTGCGGTACGGGGGTTTTACGGGCCTCCTGTGGCACTGCTGAGGTGTCGTCGGCCCCGGGCGCCGCGGCGCCGGAATTTTGTTTCCTGTTCTGCAACCAGGTTCGAAACTGGTGCCAGTGCGGCCGCGGAGCGGGCCATTCCTCCTCGATCGCGGCGTTGAGTTCGGCCCCCATCATGATGGCGAAACCCAGGAAGAACGCGAACAGCAGGAACGCGATCGGGGTGGCCAACGCGCCGTAGGTGTAACCCGTGCGGGTGATGTACTGCAGGTAGATCCGCAGGCCGGCGGTCGCCACCACGAACACCGCGGTGGCCAGGATGGCGCCCCAGATCAACCGGTGGGTCGGAAGCGGCTCCGGCAGCGAGACCCGGTAGAGGATCGTGACCGTCACCACCAACGCGAGCACCAGCATGGGGTAGTACCCGAACTGCAGGATGTTCTGCCAGCTGTCCGGAACGAACTCGCCGATTTTTTGCGGACCCAGCGCGAGCAACGGAGCAGCCGCCGTCACGAACACCAGCATCACCACGTAGAGACCGAGGGCGAAGAAACGCTGTCGGACCGGATGGCGTAGGGCGGTCTGATCGTGGGCCTCGACTACGGAGTCCACCAGCGCCGAGATCGCCGAGGATCCGGCCCACAGGCTGATCACGAAACCCAACGACACCACTTCGCCGCGGGCGCCCTGCACAATGTCGCGCACCGTCGGCTCGATCAGCTCGGCGACGATGCTCTTGGAAAAGAAGGTATTCGAGGTGCTGATCAGTTGGCGCTGGATGGTGGCCAGGGTGTCCGGGCCGAAAAGCGGGGCCACATAGGCCAAGCTGCCGAGCATGCCGAGCAACAGTGGCGGCAGCGACAGCACCGACCAGAAGCCCACCTGAGCCGACTCCGAGAAGATCGAGTCGTCCCAGCTTTTGGACAATGTCCGCTTGGCGATGCGCCATGCGTGGTGACGCGTCGGTTTAGGCGGCGGGTCCGTCATGACATGCCAGCATTCCTCACGATCACGGACCTGCGCGGCAACCGGGCCGTCGCAGGGAATCAGTCGTCGTCGGGGCTGATTTCCAGCACAGCCGCCAAGGCGATCAGCTTGGACTCGTGTTCCTTGGCGTGATGCTGGCAGAACAGCAGTTCGGCACCGGAGGGGAGTTTGGCCCGAACGCGGGCGGCAGCGCCGCAGCGGTCGCAGCGGTCAGCCCTCGTCAGTTCGGGGCTAGTCAGCGTTGCGTTCATGGGGCTCCTCCCTAGGTACTCGGCGCCCCCGGTGTCGGCGGGCACCGTTGAGCGATTCGTCTACTGTCTCAGACGCATCCGCGTGATTGCTTGTT
>CALQLM010000242.1 GCA_943331415.1 Bifidobacterium breve | reverse complement strand
CTGCGTGAAGGGGTTGCCTATCGACGAACTCGCGGAGCTGCGCCGAACCGCTCCGGTGTGGTGGTGTGAGCAGCAGATCGGCAAGGGTGGATTCAACGACGGCGGTTATTGGGCCGTCACCAGGCATAAAGACGTCAAAGAAGTTTCCCGCCGGAACGACATCTACGCCAGTGGTCCCAACACGGCGCTGCCGCAGTTCGCCGACGATATCGCTCGTGAGGACATCGATATGCAGTCGGTGATCCTGATCAATATGGATGGCGACCACCACGACCGGCTGCGCCGAATCATCTCCCGTGGGTTCACGCCGCGCGCCGTCGGACGTCTACGCGACCAACTCCACGAGCGCGCCGAGAACATCGCCAAAAGTGCCGCGTCGGCAGGCCACGGCGACTTCGTCGAGCAGGTGTCGTGCGAATTGCCACTGCAGGCCATCGCCGGGCTTCTCGGCGTTCCGCAGGAGGATCGGGATCAGCTGTTCCGCTGGACCAATGAGATGACTGGCAACGAGGACCCGGAGTTCGCCCATGTGGACGGGCGGACATCGTCGATGGAGATGCTGGGTTACGCCATGAAGATGGCCGAGTTAAAGGCAAAGGATCCCGGCGACGACATCGTCACCGCTCTGATCAATGCCGATGTCGACGGCGAGAAGTTGACCGACGACGAGTTCGCCTTCTTCGTTCTGATGCTGGCAGTCGCAGGCAGTGAGACCACCCGCAACTCGATCACGCACGGGATGATCGCCTTCACCAATAACCCCGATCAGTGGGATCTGTACAAGCGGGAGCGTCCTGCGACCGCTGCCGATGAGATCGTCCGCTGGGCCACGCCGGTCACCGCCTTTCAGCGCACCGCGGTGATCGATACGGAATTGTCCGGAGTCAAGATCAAAGCGGGTCAGCGGGTTGTGATGTTCTACCGCTCTGCGAACTTCGACGAGGAGGTGTTCGATGACCCGCACACGTTCAATATTCTTCGCGACCCCAACCCGCACGTGGGGTTCGGCGGCACCGGAGTGCATTTCTGCATCGGCGCGAATCTCGCACGGATGACCATTAACCTGATTTTCAACGCCATTGCCGACCACATGCCCGATCTGACCCCGGTCGGTGAGCCGGATCGGCTGCGTTCGGGCTGGCTCAACGGCATCAAGCACTGGCAGGTCGACTACACCGGTTCGTCCATCTAGATTCACCGCTACAGCGCAAGGAGATTCGGGTGGACTTCACTCCTGAACCGGAACAGCAGGCCGTCGCCGATGTGGTGAATACGGTGCTGGACCGGGAAAACACCTGGGAGGCATTGGTTTCCGGAGGAGTTGCCGCGCTGGGTGTGCCCGACCGGCTCGGCGGCGACGGTGTCGGGTTGCCCGAGATCGCGACCGCACTGACCGGGATCGGGCGGTACGCAACGATTTCGCCTGCATTCGCCACTCTGGGTCTTGGCCTGGTGCCGCTGTTGGATCTGGCCAGCGAGCCGCAGCAGGACAGGTTTCTCGACGGCGTCACCAAGGGAGCGATTCTCACCGCGGGCCTCAATGAACCGGGTGCCGCGTTGCCGGATCGGCCGGCGACCACGTGGGTGGGCGGTCGGCTCAATGGCACCAAGGTTGCGGTTCCCTATGCCGAGCAGGCCACCTGGAGTCTGGTCACCACTGATAACGGTGCCGTGGTGGTCTCGCCCAAAGCCGATGGTGTGCGCCTGATCCCGACGCCGTCATCCACCGGAGCCGCCGAATACGTCGTCACGTTCTCCGATGTGGCCGTCGATTCCGACGCGGTACTGGAGGGCTCGACAGCGCACCGGGTTAACCAGTTGGTGCTCGGGACCGTCGGGGCGTACGCGGCCGGGCTTGTCGCTGGCGCAGTGCGGTTGACCGCGGACTATGTGGCGAACCGCCACCAGTTCGGCAGGCCGCTGTCCACCTTCCAGGCGGTCTCCGCGCAACTCGCGGAGATTTACATCGCCTCGCGAACGCTGGATCTGATTTCGACGTCGGCAATCTGGCGCTTGACCGAAGGCCGCGACGCCGACGACGATCTCGACGTGCTGGGCTACTGGCTGACGTCGGAGGCACCGCCGGCAATGCAGACCTGTCATCATTTGCACGGCGGGATGGGAATGGATGTCACCTATCCCATGCATCGGTACTACTCATCAATCAAGGATCTGACTCGTCTGCTGGGCGGGCCGGCTCATCGTCTGGAATTGGTTGGAGCGCAATGTACATCGAACTGACACCCGAGCAACGGCACCTGCAAGCCGAGTTCCGGCAGTACTTCCAGAATCTCATCTCCCCCGAGGAATCCGCGGAGATGGAGGTCGATCGGCACGGTAAGGCCTACCGCGCGATTATCAGGCGGATGGGCGCCGACGGCAAGCTCGGCGTGGGCTGGCCCAAAGAGTTCGGCGGGCTGGGCCTTGGTCCGATAGAGCAGCAGATCTTCGTCAATGAGGCGGCGCGTGCCGAAGTGCCGCTTCCCGCGGTCACCTTGCAGACCGTCGGCCCGACGCTGCAGACCTATGGCACCGAGTTGCAGAAGAAGAAGTTCCTTCCGGCGATCCTGGCCGGCGAGGTGCACTTTGCCATCGGCTACTCGGAGCCGGAGGCCGGCACCGATCTGGCTTCGTTGCGTACCTCGGCGGTCCGACATGGTGACGAGTACATCGTCAACGGCCAGAAGATCTGGACGACCGGCGGCCACGACGCCGACTACGTGTGGCTGGCGTGCCGGACCGACCCGGAAGCCGCTAAGCACAAAGGGATTTCGATCCTTATCGTCGACACCAAGGACCCGGGCTACTCCTGGACGCCCAGCATCCTCTCCGACGGTGCCCACCACACCAATGCGACCTACTACAACGATGTCCGGGTTCCGGCCGACATGCTCGTGGGCGAAGAGAACGCGGGCTGGCGGCTGATTACCACCCAGCTCAACCACGAGCGCGTCATGCTCGGTCCGGCCGGAAAGATCGCCGGCATCTACGACCGGATCCAAGCCTGGGCATCCAAGCCCCGCGGCAACGGCGTCACGCCAATCGACCAGGACGACGTCAAGCGGTCGCTCGGCGAGATCCATTCGATCTGGCGGGTCAATGAGTTGCTCAACTGGCAGGTGGCCTCATCGGGGGAGACCGTCGAGGTGGCCGACGCGGCCGCCACCAAGGTGTTCTCCACTGAGCGGATTCAGCGGATCGGCCGTCTCGCCGAGGAAATTGTCGCCAAGTACGGCAATCCGGCTGAAGAGGAGACCGCTGAGCTGTTGAGGTGGCTGGATTCGCACACCAAGCGCAACCTGGTGATCACCTTCGGCGGCGGGGTCAATGAGGTCATGCGTGAGCAGGTCGCTGCCGCGGGACTGAAGGTCCCCCGGGTTCCGCGATGAGCGCTCGCGCGAAGAGCCAGGGACAGAAGTGAGCGATGCTTTAGAAACCGCCTTTGAGAAGGTCAAGGCGGCGGGTAGAAGCAGGCCTCGGAACGGCCGTTTCCTGGTCAACCAGCCGATGGTCGAGCACTGGCTGGATGCCATCGGGGATCAGAACCCCATCTACGTTGACGAGGCCGCGGCGAAGGCCGCCGGTCCCCCGGGCATAGTGGCGCCGCCGGCGATGATCCAGGTCTGGACCATGGTGGGCTTGGGCGCGGTACGCGCCGACGATGATCCGCTGGGCAAGATCCTGGGTCTCTTCGACGAGGCCGGTTACATCGGTGTGGTGGCCACCAACTGCGAGCAGACCTACCATCGCTATCTGAACCCCGGCGAGCAAGTCAGCGTCACCGCGGAGCTCACCGATGTCGTCGGCCCCAAGCAGACCGCCCTCGGTGAGGGCTACTTCATCACCCAGCGGATCACCTGGCAGGTCGGTGACGAGGATGTCGCCGAAATGATGTGGCGCATCATGAAGTTCAGGCCCGGGAACTCTCAG
>CALQLM010000241.1 GCA_943331415.1 Bifidobacterium breve | reverse complement strand
CGGTCGCGCGGCGGCGCCTCAGAGCCACCGCGACCTATCGTTCCCGCTTGCCGGAGGGCCGCCGCGGCTGCACCGGACGGGCTCCCGGTGCGGGCTTGTCGGCCGCAGACGAAGCGCCGACGGCCGCCGATGCGGCCAGCTCGTCGACGACATCGGCGGGAGGTTCGCTCGGCGCAGCGGCCCGGGTGCGGCGGCTCAATACCCGCCGCGAGTGGGTGCGAACAAGATCGGTCCGCTCCCGCATGCTCACCAGCAGTGGTGTCGCGAAGAAGATCGACGAGTAGGTGCCGACCAGAATGCCGACCAACTGGACCAGCGCGAGGTCCTTGAGCGTGCCGACGCCCAAAATCCAGACCGCCACAACGATCAGCGACAACACCGGCATGCTCGAGATCAGGCTGGTGTTGATCGAGCGCATGAATGTCTGGTTGATGGCAAGGTTGGCCTGTTCGGCGAACGTTCGCCGGGTGGTGTGTTCGAACCCCTTGGTGTTCTCTTCCACCTTGTCGAACACGATGACGGTGTCGTAGAGCGAGAAACCCAGGATCGTGAGTAGTCCGATCACCGTCGCGGGTGTGACTTCAAAGCCCACCAGTGAATACACCCCGGCGGTGGTGATCAGGTCGAAGCCCAGCGCTGCCAACGCGGCCAAGGCCATGTACTTCTCGTAGCGCAACGTGATGTAGATGGTGACCAGCACCAGGAACACCGCCAGCGCTATGAGCGCCTTCTTGGTGATCTGACCGCCCCAGGTCTCCGATACCGCCGAATCGCTGATCGCCTGCTTACTGGGTTTACCGTCGACGCCCTTGGGTTGGAATCGGGTGAAGATGGCGTCCCGCAGTTTGGCGGTCTCCTCGTTGTTGAGCGTCTCCGACCGGATTTGCACGGTGGCCGTCGACCCGTTTCCAACCACCACCACCGACTGGGGGCTGACCCCGATGGCCTGGGCGAAGGTCTCCTCAACCTGGGTGACGCTGGCCTCCCCGTTGGCTCCGGCTTGCGGGAACGACATCTTGGTGCCGCCCTCGAAGTCGATGCCGAATGTGAAGCCGCGCAACACAATGCTGGCGATCGCGATACCGACGATCAGGAAACTGATGCCGAACCACAGTTTGCGACGCCCGACCACCTCGAAAGCACCGGTTCCGGTGTAGAGCCGGGTGAAAAATCCGTGTTTGGGCGCCGGGGTGCCCGCGACGGCCGCCGCGGCGACCGTGTCGAGTTCGATGGCGTCGCCGTCGCCTACCTCGGAATCGGTCGACTCGATCTCGACCACCTCATCCGTTGCGGTCTCAGACACCTCGATGTCGGTGTCGTCTGTGTTCTCAGTCATCGGACTATCCCCGTCCCGTCGCACTGACCGCGTCGGATTGGCCGGCCGCCCGGCGTTCCCGGGCGATCTGCTGGACCGCGCCCAGGCCATTGAGGGCGGGTTTGGCCATGGTGGGCGACTTGGAGGCCAGGTACACCAGCGGCCAGGTCACCAGGAACACCACCACCACGTCCAGGATGGTGGTCAGCCCGAGGGTGAAGGCGAAGCCCTTCACCTGGCCGACAGCCAGGAAGTAGAGCACCGCCGCCGCCAGGAAGCTGACGGCGTTACCGGAAAGGATCGTCTTGCGGGCCCGGGCCCAGCCGCGCGGCACCGCCGACCGGAACGATCGACCCTCGCGGAGCTCATCCTTGATGCGTTCGAAGAACACCACGAACGAGTCGGCGGTGGTACCGATGCCGATGATCAGACCCGCGATGCCGGCCAGGTCGAGTGTGTAGTTGATGTATCTGCCGAGCAGCACCAGGATGGCGAACACCATGGCCCCGGACGCGACCAGCGATAGCGCCGTGAGAAGACCCAGCACCCGGTAGTACAGCAGTGAGTACAGCAACACCATGCCCAGACCGATCGCACCGGCGATCAAACCGGCACGCAGTGATGTCAATCCCAGTGTGGCCGAAACGGTTTCGGCCTCAGACGATTCGAAGGACAGCGGAAGCGAACCGTACTTCAGGACGTTGGCCAACTGCCGGGAGCTCTCGACGGTGAACGGCGGGTCACCGCCGCTGATCTGGGTGCGCCCGCCCGGAATGGCTTCCCGGATCTGCGGGGCACTGACGACCTGGGAGTCCAGCGTGAAGGCGGTCTGGGTGCCGATATTGGCGGCGGTGAAATCACCCCAGGTGGTCGAGGCTTCGTCTTTGAACTCCAAGTCGACGACATAGGCGCCGCTCTGCTGATCAAAGCCGGACGTGGCGTCCTTGATCTGGTCGCCACTGATGATCGACTTGTCGAGCAGATAGATGAACTTGTGATCCTGCGAGCAGGTGACCAGCGGCAGGTTCGGGTCATCGTTGCCGGCCAGGACGTCTTCCTGGTCGCAGCGGCTGGCCATGTACTGCACCGAGATCAGCAGCAGGTTCTGGTTGGTGCTTTGCCGCAGGTCCTTCTCGAACTTGATCCGCGCGGCCAGATCCTGACGCGGATCCGGGGGCCCGGGTAGCGGCGTGGGCGGCGTTCCCGGCGGGGTTGCGGGTGCGGACTGGCCTGGCGTCGACGTGGGAGCCGCGGTCGGCGACGGTGCGGGGGCGTTCGTCGTCGCCGGTGTCGTCGTCGGCGTCGGTGTCGGCGGCGTGGGCTCGAGCGGGTACGGCCGTGGCTGCGGCGCCGGGCTGGCGGGTGCCGGCGACGGCGCGGGTGCCGATGCCGGTGCCGATGCCGGCGGAACCGGAGCGGCACCCGGTGGTGCCGGCGGCGCGCCGGGAGCCCCCGACGGTGACCCACCCGCCGGCGGCGCACCGGGAGCGCCCGGAGCGGCGGGCTGCTGCTTGGTGACGGCCTCGACGGGGATCGGCTGGCCGATCACCGGCCGGATGAACAGCCGGGCCGTCTGGCCGAGATTGCGCGCCTCGTTACCGTCATTTCCAGGAACGGTGATGACGAGGTTGTCGCCGTCGATCACCACCTCCGAACCGGACACGCCAAGACCGTTGACGCGGGCACTGATGATCTGCAGGGCCTGATCGAGCGCTTCGCGAGTGGGCTTTGAGCCATCCGGTGTGCGGGCGGTCAGGGTCACCCGGGTGCCGCCTTGGAGATCGATACCGAGTTTGGGCTTGGCTTCCTTATTGCCGGTGAGGAACACCAGCAGGTAGAGACCCACCAGAGCTGTCAGGAACAGCGCCAGGTAGCGGTACGGATGCACCGGCGTCGAAGACGATGCCACGTTGTTGATTCTCCTAGGTGTATGCCGCGGGTTACGGCGTGAAGCCGCCTGGCGGTCGTCTGCGTCCTCGCAAAGGGTACGGGGCGCGACAGGTGATCAGTCTCTGGACAGGCGGTCCGCGTCGGTCTCGTTGAATTCGACGGCCCGCCCGGGGGCGCTGGCCTCGTCAATCTCCGGTATCTCGGGCACGATTCGGTCCCGAACAGCCAGTTTCATCCAGCGCGTCACCACGCCGGGCGCGATCTCGAGGTCCACGGTGTCCTCATCGATACCCGCGATGGTGGCCTGCATGCCGGACGTCGTGTGCACCCGGTCCCCCACTCGCAGCGATTCCTGCAGGTCAACGGTGGCCTGCATAGCCTTGCGCTGGCGACGCGAGGCGAAGAACATAAACGCCCCCATGATGATGATCAGGGGCAGGAAACTGAGCAGTTCCATGGCGGCACGTGTCTTTCGTCTCGGGTGCAGATTGTTCAGAGAGGACCGGCCGGGACCGGTCTACGAAAGACCAGTGTGCCAGTTGGCGGGTCGGCTCTGTTCCGGCACTGCCGAACCTCGGCACTGCCCGCCCAGCCGACGCCCGCCCACGATGTCCCTAAGGTGGCCCGATGGACCTGATCGAGACGTTGCGAACCACCGGTGCGGTACGTGAGTTCACCACCGACCCGGTGCCCGACGAGGTGGTGGCGCGCATTCTGGATACGGCACGATTCGCGCCCAGCGGCGCCAACGCCCAGGCCTGGCACGTGGTGCTGG
>CALQLM010000240.1 GCA_943331415.1 Bifidobacterium breve | reverse complement strand
CACGGCCGACGAGGTTGGCCGGGATTTCTTTACCGTCGTTGAACACAACCGTGAGTTTGAACTTGCTGGGGCTAGCCGCGGCCTCGGAGACAACGTGGTTGTTGGTGACCACATAGCCTCGGCCATCCACGACCACGCCCGAGCCCTGAGCGCCCGACTCGTCGCTCTTGGCCTCGATAGTGACTACTGAGTCGGCCACCGAGGCGGCGACTTGCGCGAACCGGCCGGGGGGCACTTCACCGCCGTCGGACGTCGACAGCGTCACTTTGGAGGTGGTGAAGGCCTCGACCACCTCGGCGGTCTTGCGGCCGACCCATCCGCCTGCAATACCGATTACCAGTGCCGTGATAGCCAGCACCGCCAGCGCCGCGTACGACACCCGACCACCGAACAGCACATCACGCACACCGAGTTTGCCTGCCGAGGCACCGGGTCCGATCGGTACTGGCTTGTCGAACGCCGGGATTCCCAGCGCCGCGGCGGCGGCGGGGTCACGCCATGGATCGTCGGGCTCCGGGCTGATATCGGCCCCGGCGGCGAGCGCCCCGGCATCGGCCGGGTGTCGCTGTAGCGACTCGCCACCCACATACGGCCGACTGAACGCCTCCTGAAGCACCGGATCGGACTTCTTCTCGGTGGGCGCGAACTCGACCGCGCCCCTGAACTTGGCCGGCCGCAATTCCTCGGCGACGAAGGAACCGTCGACGCCGCGTGGGCGGCCGAACGTGCGGGTGGCCTCGGGATCCACCGGCGGCCGAAAGACGGGCCGCGGCGCCAAGCGGTGGCCGCCGCCGGAGCTGTCCTTGTTGGGGCTCACATCAACCTCATATTCCAAGCGGTCAGGAAAAGTCGCGTAGGGATCAGAACGTGTTGTTCGTGTCGGGTTTCACCCTACCGGCGCTTACGCCGGCCACGCGGGTTGTCATCAGCCAGCTGTTCGGCTAGGCGGGGTGGCGGGGGCATCGTCTCATCCGGCGTGGACTGCGGGATCTGGGACAACAGACCCATCAGCGTGCTCGGCATGCTGACCGGCCGAGAGTCGCGCAGCGCTGTCCGGGCCTGCCCCTGCGCCTCGACTTCGGCGGCGCACTGCTGACACAAGGCAAGGTGATGGCCGGCTCGCAGATGGGCCTTCATTCGCAACTCGCCGTCCACATAGGCGGCGATGGCCTCGGTCGACAAGTGCTCTGTGGAGTTGAACTGGCGGGGAGCCCCCACTGGTTCGTCGCTCTGCGAGGCGAAATGGGAGGGCAGCCACGACAGCGCCCGACGGAAAACATCTGCCGGGTCAACCATGCCTACGCTCCTCTCCGATTCACCTGTTATGTGCCCGCGTCCGTTCGAATGTCCCGGCCGCGCCTGTTGCCGCTACATCAAAGTCTGTCGCCACCACATCGCCAATTGTTCCCCCATGAATGTAGCGCGATCAGCAACGATGCGGCGACACAGCCGCCCCCGCGCGCGCCGCCGTCAGGCGGGTTCAGCGACGGCCACATGCTTTCCCGAGTGCGCGGCGAGGTGGTCCCGCAGAGCCTGGCGGCCTCGGTGGATCCGACTACGCACCGTGCCCAGCTTGACGCCCAGCGTCGCGCCGATCTCTTCGTAGGACAAGCCCTCGATATCGCACAGGACTACAGCGGCGCGAAATTCCGCCGGCAAAGAGTCCAGCGCGGCCTGAAGGTCGGCACCAAGACGCGAATCGTGGTAGATCTGCTCGGGCGTCGGCCCCTCGGCAGGCACCCTGTCGTAGTCCTCGGGCAGCGCCTCCATCCGGATGCGGCCGCGCCGGCGAACCATATCGAGGAAGAGGTTCGTGGTGATGCGGTGCAGCCAGCCCTCGAAGGTGCCGGGCTGGTAGTTCTGCAGCGATCTGAACACCCGGATGAAGGTCTCCTGGGTGAGGTCCTCGGCATCATGCTGATTACCCGACAGCCGGTAAGCCAGCCGGTACACCCGGTCGGCATGCTGACGCACCAGCTCATCCCAGGACGGCATAGCGGCGCGGTCACCCGTCGCATCGAAGACTGCGGTGCCCTGCAACTCCTCGGACGGCTCGGTCCAGCCCATCTCCGTGTCGTGGGCAACGCCCGACATCATGGCCGGGGCCACCTGCGAGATCGGGGCCACCTGGGAGATCGGGGATGCCGTCAGCGTGGTGGTCGTCGGATCCTCCTGATGATCGCGCGCCAGGGTCGCGCCGCTACTAGTCATGTCAACGGTCACAACACCTGCGCGCCGCGGGGTATTCCCCGCTGATCTGCCACGGCGTTTCATATGGAATACCTTTCCTCATCCCGGTGTGCAACCAATGTGAGCAAACTTAATGTTATCTGATAAATAATGTCTTAACAGGTAAAACGCCGACCGGAATCGAATTCTCAGCAATCTCTTGAAATCAGTGTGTCCGGGCCGGTCGCGGGCGCGTCGGCCCGACCTGGCGCGTCGGCCCACACACCGGTGCAGTTGATCTACGCTGCTGAGAATGTCCATCACCGACGATCCCGACGACGCGCGGCAACCGAGCCGGGCGGAGCGGATCCTCCGCCACGCCGAGGCCTCGATATCCGAGGACGCGATCGTCTCCGCGGCCCGTGAGCGTGCCCTGGACGCGGGCGCCGGCGCGGTGACACCGGCGGTCGGTGCGCTGCTGAGCCTGCTGGCCCGGCTCAGTGGTGGCAAAGCGATTGTCGAAGTCGGGACCGGAACCGGGGTCAGCGGTCTGTGGTTGCTCTCGGGTATGCGCGACGACGGCGTTCTCACGACTATCGACATTGAGCCCGAGCACCAGCGCCTGGCAAAACAGGCCTTCACCGACGCGGGAGTCGGTCCGGGGCGGACCCGGCTCATCGCCGGGCGGGCACAGGAGGTGCTCACCCGACTCGCGGACGAGTCCTACGATCTGGTGCTCGTCGACGCCGCACCCGCCGACCAACCCCACTTCGTCGTCGAAGGCGTGCGGCTATTGCGTCCCGGCGGCGTGATCGTGGTGCACCACGCCGCCCTGGACGGCCGCGCCGGCGATCCAACGGCCAACGATGCCGAGGTGACCGCGGTGCGCGAGGCGGCCCGATTGATTGCCGAGGACGAACGACTCACCCCCGTGCTGGTGCCATTGGGGGACGGAGTCCTGGTAGCGGTTCGCGACTGAGGCCGAATGCTGTTGACGCGCAGAGCCATTAGCCGCGGGGTCATTAGCCGCGGGGGGGAACCCGCGTGGAACTGATGACCGGTTTCGGCCTGGCGACGGCAGCCGGGCTCAACGCCTACATCCCCATGCTGCTGATGGGTCTGCTGGCCCGGTTCACGAGTCTGGTCTCGCTTCCGCACGGATGGACCTGGCTGGAGAACGGCTGGGTCATGGGCATCGTCGCAGTGCTGCTGGCCGTGGAGATCGTTGCCGACAAGATTCCAGCACTCGATTCCATCAACGACACGGTCCAGACATTCGTGCGACCCACCTCAGGCGGCATCGTGTTCGGCTCGGGAACCGCGGCCCAAACCGCAGCCGTATCCGATCCCGCCGAGTTCGCCCGCACCGGTCAGTGGGTTCCGGTCGCGATCGGCGTGGTGACCGCACTCGTGGTCCACCTGACCAAGACAGCGGTGCGGCCGGCGGCCAATGTGGCCACCGCGGGCATTGCCGCGCCTGTGCTGAGCACCATCGAGGACTTCACCAGCGTGGGCCTGTCCTTCATCGCGATCCTGATCCCCGCGCTGGTTCTCGTGGTGATGATCGCCTTGGCCTGGAGTGCGTTCTGGCTACTGCGACGAAGGCGACGCAGAAAACATGCGGCGGATCAGGTCTAGATCCAGACGCCCTTGCCGACGGCGACGACGCCGCCGGCGCTGATAGCGAAGCGCTCCCGGTCTTTCTCCGGATCCACCCCAACCTGCTCGCCCGGACCAACGACCACATTCTTGTCCAGGATCGCGCGCCGGACTACCGCTCCACGCCCCACTCGCACACCGGGCATCAGGACGCT
>CALQLM010000239.1 GCA_943331415.1 Bifidobacterium breve | reverse complement strand
CTGCCGGGAAAGATCCGCCTTCGCCGCCGTTGAGGCCGTGGTGATGACCCGGGCGCCGAGGCTGGTCGCCCACTGGGTGAGGATCAGGCCCACGCCACCCGCTCCGGCGTGAACCAGCAGGAAGTCGCGCGGCTGAACCTGGTACACCGACTTGATCAGATAGTGCGCGGTCATGCCTTTGAGCAGAGCGGACGCAATGATGTCGGATTGCACGACCTCGGGGACATAAGCAACGAAATCAGCTGGGGCGGTGCAGTATTCGGCGTAGGCCCCGACCGCATTGGCGGTGACGACCCGATCGCCGACGTTGATGACGGCCACGTCGTCACCGACAGTGGCCACCGTTCCGCACACCTCGCTGCCGGCGACGTACGGCAACTGCCGCGGGTAGGTCCCGGAGCGGAAATAGATGTCGATGTAGTTCACCCCGATGGCATCGGCCTGGATGAGCACTTCGCCAGGGCCGGGGGAGGGAACCGGCTTCTCGACGTAGCGCAGGACCTCAGGACCGCCTGTCTCGGCGACTTCGACAGCGTGCATGTCACTATCATCCCTGTTGTGAGGTCGCAATGAAGCTGGCCCGTCCGAATCTGTTCCATCCCCGCATCGTGCTGGCATCGTGCGGGTCGTTGGTTGAGGGTCAGCGCGACGGAGGTGGCGACGACGCCGGTCTGGTCGGGGCTCTGCGCAAGCGCGGGCTGCACGCCAAATGGTTGGCCTGGGACGACCCGCAAACCGAGAAGGCCGATCTGGTGATCGTGCGCGCGGTGTCGGACCTCGAGGAGCGGCGCGAGGAATTCCTGGCCTGGACCACCCGGGTGCGCAACCTCCTCAACCCGCCGGCCGTGCTGTCATGGAACAGCGACCAGCACTACCTGGCGGACCTGACCGCCGCCGGTGTGCCGGTGGCACCCCGTGGCGACCGGGTCAAGGCCCGGGCAACCGGCTTGATCTTCCTGAGCGGCGAGCAGTCCCATGCGGTCAGCATCTCCTCCGCGGGGAAAGTGAATGCGGCAGAACCTGACTTCGAGCTCTGGGATCTGGGGTACGCCGTGCTGGAGGCCGTTTGCGTGCGGGTGGGGGTGAGCAGAGCGGAACTGCTCTGCGGCCGTGTCGATCTGATTGGTGGTACCGATAACCCGCGTGTGCGCGGACTCGATCTGATGCAACCCGATCTGAGCTGGCGCCATCTCGACATCGATATCCGCGCGGTACAGCAGCGCCGATTCGCTCTCGGCGTGGAATCAGCGTGCGAGCGTCTGGGTCTCGGCCCGCTGTCGCATCGAGGCCCATAGCGCCGCGGTGGCGATGGTGCAGATTGCCGCTCCGGCGACGTGGAACGCGACCAGCACCGCGGGCACCCCGGTGTGATACTGCACCACTCCGATCAAGCCCTGAGCCAGCACCGCGACGATCAGCACGATTAGTCGCCGCTTGACCAGACGCGGCGCGCCGACGGCCCACAACCCCGCGCCCAGGCCGATCAGCAAGCTCAGGTAGCCGATCAGCAGGTTGGCATGCACGTGCACGAGTGTGACGATTTCAATCTCGAGTCGCGGAACCGTTCGCTGCGGACTTTTATCGCCGGCGTGCGGGCCCGCTCCGGTGACCAGCGTGCCGGTGATCAGGGTTGCGGTGAGTATTACGGCACTGAGAAATGTCAACTGGCGCAGTGGTTGAGGCACGGTCGTGTTCACTACACCGTCGTCCGGTTCACCGACTTTGATGTAAAGCAGAGTGGCCAGCCACACCATCACCATCGACACCAAAAGATGAATTGCCACCGTCCACCACAGCAGACCGGTCAGGACGGTGATCCCTCCGATCACGGCCTGCAGGACGGTCGAGGCGGGCATCAGCCAGGCATAGACCAGCACCTCGCGACGTCGTCGGGCGCGGGTGACCGCCAGCACCGCGGCAGCGGCGGTGATCACCACCAGGAAGGTCAACAGCCGGTTGCCGAACTCTACGGCCTGATGAACCAGTGGCACCTCGGCATGGGGCACCGGGGTAAAGCTTCCCGGGAAGCACTGAGGCCAGGTGGGGCAGCCCAGCCCGGATGCGGTGACTCGCACGATTGCGCCGGTGACCGAGATTCCGGCCTGGGTCAACACGACCGCGCCGGCGATGATGCGCTGGGCACGAAGGCTTGGCAGTGGAAGCAGGTCCACCAGTCGCAGGAAGTACCGGTACATCAGGTGAACCGGAACCAGCGCAGTGCCGCCAGCGCCGCCACCGCGCCCCAGGCCGCCAACACCGCGATGCCGAACCAGTCAACCGACACTTCGGTGGCGCGCGTGAGGGCTTCGGTCAACGCCCCCGACGGCGTCAGTCGCGCCACCCAGGACAGCGCGCGCGGGATCGTGTTGGTCTCGAGGGTGAGCGCCCCGAATCCGGCGAAGATGAACCACAGCAGGTTGGCGACGGCCAACACGATCTCAGCCCGCAGCGTTCCGCCGAGCAATAAGCCCATAGCGACAAAGGTTGCGGTACCCAATGCGATAACAGCAGCACCCAGTAGTAGCCCCGCAGGATTCGGACGCCATCCCAGGGCCAGGCCGATTCCGCCGAGCAGGATCGCCTGCAGGAAAACAACACTCACCACAGCCAGGGCCTTGCCCGCGATGATGCACCACACCGGCAGAGCGGTCGCCCCGAGTCGCTTCAACGCTCCGTAGCGGCGGTCGAAAGCCACCGCGATGGCCTGACCTGTGAATGCCGTGGAGATCACGGCCAGGGCCATGACGGTGGGAACAAACACCGCAACCCGCGGCTCACCGAATGCGCCCAATGGCAGAACTGTGAGTCCGATCAGCAGAGTGATCGGAATGAACATGGTCAGCAGGAGTTGTTCGCCGTTGCGGAGCAACAGCCTCAGTTCCAGGCCGTACTGGGCGGCCAGCATCCGGGGAACAGTGTTGCCCTCCGGCGCCGGCGTAAAGGTACCGGCCGGAAAAAGCTCCGTCACTGCCGTAGCTCCTTGCCCGTCACATCGAGGAATACGTCCTCGAGGCTGCGCTGCTCCACGCGCAGATCGGTGGTCAGGATGTCCAGGCGTGCGCACCATGCCGTCACCGTCGCGAGAACCTGCGGGTCAATCTTGCCTTCGACGAGGTACTCGCCGGGGGTGGATTCACTCGTGCGGTACCCCTCCGGCAGAGCTGCGACCAACAGCGAAAGATCGAGACGTCGAGGCGCGGTGAACCGAAGCTGATCCTCGGCGCCGCTGCGCATCAACTGCGCAGGTGTGCCGGACGCAACCGCTGATCCGTGGTCGATGATCACGATCCGATCGGCCAGTTCCTCGGCCTCTTTGAGCTGATGAGTGGTCAACACCACTGTCACGCCATCGCGGCGCAAGGCGTCGATAAGTTCCCACACCACCAACCGGGCGTGGGCGTCCATTCCTGCGGTCGGCTCATCGAGGAACACCAACTCCGGTCGGCCGACGATCGCGCACGCCAGCGCAAGGCGCTGCTGCTGTCCTCCGGACAGACGCCGGTAGGTGGTTCGCGCGGCGTCGGTGAGGCCGAGCGTATTCAGCAACCAGGCGGGATCCAGGGGGCGGGCGGCGTAGGCGGCGACCAGATTCAGCATTTCCCCCGCCCGTGCCGCCGGGTAGCCGCCCCCACCCTGAAGCATGACGCCGATCCGTTCGCGGAGCCGCGCATTGTCGGTCACCGGATCCAAGCCCAGGACTTCGATGGAGCCGGAATCGGGACGAACGAACCCTTCGCACATCTCGACCGTCGTCGTCTTGCCAGCGCCGTTGGGACCGAGCAGTGCCAGCACTTCCGCGCGTTGCACTTCGAGGTCCAGGCCGGACACCGCAAGTGTTGACCCGTACCGTTTCGACACCCCGTGCAGACGTACCGGGGTATTGGCGCCGGAACTCACGGTGACTCAGCGTAGGCGGAGGGGGTGGGGTGTGCCGTCGGTGGCTGCGCCGCGGGCTCCTGCAGCGCCCCGGGTCCGAGGTCCTGGCCGCAGTAG
>CALQLM010000238.1 GCA_943331415.1 Bifidobacterium breve | reverse complement strand
TTCGCCGCGCAGTCCCCCGGCGCCTTCAAGATCATCGGCAAGCCGTTTTCCGTGGAGCACTACGGAATCGGGTTGCGGCTGGACAATCTCGAGCTCCGCAACCAGATCAACGACGCGATCGTCAAGATGCAGCAGGACGGAGACTGGAAGGCGGCGTTCGACCGCAACCTCGGGCCAGCCGGTGTCACCGCGCCGCCGCCCCCGCCGCTGGACGCCGACACCGCCGGCGACGCAGCGGAGAACGTCGACATTTTCGGCACGTACGGCGGGCTGATCATCAAGGCCTTCTGGACCACGATCAAGCTGACGGTTCTGTCGGCGATCGGGGCATTGATCCTTGGCACCGCACTGGCGGCGATGCGGCTGTCCCCGGTGCCGACGCTCAACCGGATCGGCACCTTCTACGTCAACACCGTCCGTAACACCCCGCTGACACTGATCATCCTGTTCTGCTCGTTCGGCCTGGCGCAGACCCTGGGCATAACACTGGCCGATACGACCTCTCCGACGTCGATCGCCGACAGTAATTTCCGGCTCGCCGTGCTGGGGCTCACGCTGTACACCGCCTCATTCGTATGCGAGACACTCAGGTCCGGAGTGAATACCGTGCCGCTAGGCCAAGCCGAAGCCGCCCGCTCACTGGGGTTCACATTCAGCCAGAATCTGCGGATCGTGTTGCTGCCGCAGGCATTTCGGGCGGTGATCATCCCACTGGGATCGGTCTTGATCGCGTTGATCAAGAACACCACGATCGCCTCGGCAATCGGTGTTGCCGAGGCAGCGCTGCTGATGAAGGAGATGATCGAGAACACCGCCGCGCTGTTGATGGTCGGTGCGATTTTCGCCGTCGGGTTCGTCGCCCTGACGCTGCCGGTCGGGTTGTTGTTCGGCTGGTTGAATAAGCGTTTGGCGGTGGCCAGGCAATGACGAGTGTCTCGGTACTTTTCGACACCCCCGGGCCCCGCGCCAGGGTTCGCAACACGATGATCTCGGTGGCCACCATCGCCGTGGTCGTCGCGATCGCCGGGCTTGTGGTCGCCAAACTGGCCGGCAAGGGGCAGTTGACCGCGGCGAAGTGGAAACCGTTCCTCACCGGCGATCTGTGGCGAACCTACGTGCTACCCGGAATAGCGGGAACGCTGACAGCGGCCGCGCTGTCCATCGTGTTGGCGCTGATCGTGGGTCTGTTGCTCGGTGTGGGCCGATTGTCACCGAATGCCGCGATTCGCCGGCCGTGCGCGGTGATCGTCGAGTTCTTCCGGGCTGTACCGGTGCTGATCATGATGATCTTCGCCTACTTTCTCTTTGCGCTCTACGACACGTTTCCGTCGAAGTACCTCGCACTGGCCGGGGTGGTGACCGGACTGACGTTGTACAACGGTGCGGTAATCGCCGAGATCGTGCGCTCCGGCGTGGGTTCACTGCCCCGTGGCCAGAAGGAGGCCGCCTCTGCGCTGGGCCTGAGTTGGGGCCAGACGATGCGGTCGATTCTGCTGCCCCAGGCCATCACCTCGATGCTGCCGGTGCTGGTGTCGCAGTTGGTGGTAGCCCTCAAGGACACCGCTATCGGGTACCAGATCACCTTTGTCGAAATGGTGCGCCAGGGCACGGTGATCGGGTCGACCTACGGCAACTACGTCCCGGCGCTGATCGTGATCGCCGTGTTGATGATCGGCGTCAACTTCGCCCTGTCAGCGGCAGCCACCCGACTGGAGCGTCGCCTGAGGAGTTCTCGACGAGCAACCCAACCGCTGGAGGGTGCGGCGATCAAACAGGGTGGCGCGCCGAGTGCCCTGATCGAACCCGGCGACTAATCGGTCACCTCAACACGGCACAGCGCTGGAGTAACTCGACGCTCGGCGGCTGGTAGAAACTCAGCACCGCGTGCTCGCACCCCAGACGCTGGTATTCCGGTAACAGTCCGAGTTGTTCGTCCACCTGCTCGGGTTTGCGCGGGTGCAGGAACAGTTGCACCGACCGGCGGATGTCGGCGGGGTCGCGCCCCACCTCGGCGCAGGCCTGATCAAGTGCCACGTTGGCCTCACCCCACTCCGCAGCACCCTGATGGCTGGTCATGTTCCATTCATCGGCGTGGCGGGCGATCACCCGCAACATTTTCGGCTGCGATCCGCCCACGATGATCGGCGGATGCGGACGCTGGATCGGCTTGGGCTCACACAACGCGTCAGTCAGGGTGAAGAAGCGTCCGGCGAAGGTCACCGAATCCTCGGTCCACAACCGCCGGATCACCGTCAGGGCCTCGTCAACCATCGCCACCCGTACGCCGGGGCGGGGAAACTCGATGCCGTAGCCACGGTGCTCGTCTTCATGCCAGCCGGCACCGATTCCGAAGTCCAGCCGGCCTCCGCTGATGTGGTCGACGGTGACGGCCATCTTGGCCAGGATCGCCGGATTCCGGTAGGTCACCCCGGTGACCATGCACCCGACTCGGGCCTGACGAATGACCACGGCCATGGCGGCAAGGGTGGTCCAGCCCTCATGGGTGGGTTTGGCGTTATCGACCAGACCGTAGAAATGGTCGTAGTTCCATATCGCCTCAAAGCCGAGTCCGTCGGCCGTGCGCCAGAACTCCTCGAGTTCGGGGTAGGTGAAGGTCGGCGCCAGCTTGACCGAAATCCGCATGCGCGGATCCTAGACCCGCCGACGCTGCCGTTCGGCCGCCAGCGCGTCGGTGACCACCGCGACAGCCATACTTTGGCTGTATCCCCGCCGGGCCAGCATGCCGACCAGTCTGCGCATCACCTTGGCGTCGTCACCATCAGCCAGCACTTCGCGTCGCAACTTGCGTTCCACAAGTTGCTCGGCACGAATGCGTTCGGCACTGGCATCAATCCCGTCCAGTGCAGCGGCGATGACCTCGGCGTCGAGACCTTTGATCCGCAGCTCAGCGGCTAAGGCGCGCTTGCCTTTTCCAGAATATGTCTGACGGGACCGCACCCATTGCGCGGCGAAGTCCTCGTCGTCGACCAGACCGACCGCGACCAGCCGAGCGAGTACCGTCTCGATGACATCATCGGGATAGCCATGCTTGGTCATTTTCCCGATGAGTTCGGCGCGACTCCGGGCCCGCGCGGTGAGCAGGCGCAAGCACAGTGCGTGCGCCTGCTCCTCGCGGGTCTCAGAAGTCGACGGGAGCGGGCAGGACGTCATCGACGGGTTCGTCGGTCACCACCGCACCGATGCCGAGCTTCTCTTTGATCTTCTTCTCGATCTCGTTGCCCACGTGGGGGTTCTCGACCAGGAAGGCACGGGCGTTCTCCTTGCCCTGGCCCAACTGCTCACCCTCGTAGGTGAACCACGACCCGGACTTGCGGATGAAGCCCTGCTCGACACCCATGTCGATGAGCGAGCCCTCACGGCTGATGCCCTTGCCATAGATGATGTCGAACTCGGCTTGCTTGAACGGCGGCGAGACCTTGTTCTTGACCACCTTGCATCGCGTGCGGTTGCCCACCGCATCGGTGCCGTCCTTGAGGGTCTCGATCCGCCGCACATCCAGACGCACCGAGGCGTAGAACTTCAATGCCTTGCCGCCGGTGGTGGTCTCGGGTGAACCGAACATCACACCGATTTTCTCGCGCAGCTGGTTGATGAAGATCATCGTGGTACCTGAGTTGCTCAGTGCGCCGGTGATCTTGCGCAACGCCTGGCTCATCAGGCGGGCCTGCAGGCCGACGTGGCTGTCGCCCATCTCGCCCTCGATCTCGGCACGCGGTACCAGCGCGGCCACCGAGTCGATGACCAGGATGTCGATCGCTCCTGACCGGATCAGCATGTCGGCGATCTCGAGTGCCTGCTCACCGGTGTCGGGCTGGCTCACCAGCAGCGAGTCGGTGTCGACGCCCAGATTCTTGGCGTACTCAGGGTCGAGTGCGTGCTCGGCGTCGATGAACGCCGCGATACCGCCGGCGGCCTGGGCATTGGCTACCGCGTGCAGGGCGACGGTGGTCTTACCCGAGGATTCCGGGCCGTAG
>CALQLM010000237.1 GCA_943331415.1 Bifidobacterium breve | reverse complement strand
TGCGCCCAGCGAGGCCTTGGCGGGCTCGGGTAAACCCGCCAGCAGTGGGGTATCGAACAGTCCCGGTGCGATGGTCATCACGCGGATCTGCTTATCGGCGAGATCGCGGGCGATCGGCAGGGTCATACCGACTACGCCGCCCTTGGATGCCGAGTAGGCCGCCTGCCCTATCTGACCGTCGAACGCCGCAACCGACGCCGTGTTGATGATGACGCCGCGTTCTTCGCCGACCAGATCGTTCTTGACAATGCGCTCAGCTCCCAGGCGCAGCACATTGAATGTGCCGATAAGGTTGATGTTGACGATCCGAGCGAACTTGTTCAGCGGGTAGACCCCGCCCTTGCCCAGGACGCGGATCGCGTCGCCGGTGCCGGCGCAGTTGACCACGATGCGAACCGGGCCGAGGGTCTCGGCGAGGTCGAAGGCCTTGGCCACCGCCTCCTCATCGGTCACATCGGCCGGCGCGAAACGCACCCGATCACCACCCGGCCCGGAGTTCAAGTCGGCAGCCACGTCCTCACCCTTCGACGACGGCAGGTCGAGGATGACCACCTTCGCACCCTCATCCAGCAGGGCCTTCGCGGTCGCCAGGCCCAGGCCTGAGGCGCCTCCGGTGATGACCGCTACCGCGTCCTTGATCTGCACGTGCGTGATCCTTTCGCTCAATCCGAATTGTCGGCCCGGGGCCGAGTCGACCTACTGGTTGGTTGGGGACTATACCCAGTCGCGTAACACGGCTTCGGTGTCGGCTCCCGGAACGCCGGGCGAGGTCGGCTGGTCCGGCGCCGTGCGGGAGAACCGCGGCGCCGGAGCCGGGAAGATCGAACCCGCCTCGGTGTAGAAGGTGCCCCGCTCGGTGTTGTGCGGTTCGGTCTCGATCTCGGCGAACGACAGCACCGGAGTCACGCACGCGTCGCTGTCGGCGAAAATCCTCGCCCAATGGTCGCGGTCGTGCGCGCCGAACGTCGTGGTGAAGATCGCCCGGAGTTCCGGCCACCGGGTGACATCGTTCTGAGCGGGCAACGCCGCGGCGTCGAGGCCGAGTTTCTCGAGAAGTTCGGCGTAGAACTGGGGCTCAATCGAGCCCACCGCGACGTAGCGCCCGTCGGCGCACTCGTAGGTGTCGTAGTACGGCGCTCCGGTGTCGAGCATGTTGGTACCGCGCACATCACTCCACAGTCCGGTGTGCCGAAACGCGTACATCATCTGAGCAAGAACGCTGGAACCGTCAACCATCGCGGCGTCAATCACCTGGCCCTTACCGGATTGCTCCCGCTCCCACAGCGCCGACAGGATGCCGATGAGCAGGAACATCGAGCCTCCGCCGAAGTCGCCGACCAGATTCAGCGGCGGCACCGGACGCTCGCCGGCCCGGCCGATCGCATGCAGGACGCCATTGAGCGAGATGTAGTTGATGTCGTGACCGGACTGTTGACTGCGCGGGCCAGTCTGACCCCAACCGGTCATTCGCGCGTAGACGAGACGTTCGTTGACCTTCGCGCAGTCCTGCGGACCTAATCCAAGCCGTTCGGTGACACCGGGCCGGAAGCCCTCGATGAGCACGTCAGCCTTCGCAATCAGGCTCAGGACAAGGTCACGGTCCTCCGGGCTTTTGAGGTCCGCTGCCACCGACCGCCGGTTGCGTAGCGAGTAGTCCTTACTCGGCTGAGTTTTCGGCGGCGTACTCGGACGCTCCACCCGCACCACATCGGCCCCGAGGTCGCCGAGGATCATCGCGGCGTGCGGACCCGGGCCGATCCCGGCCAGTTCAACGACTCTCAATCCCGTCAGTGGTCCCGCCATGATCTTCCGCCCTTCGTCAGTGAAGCCCACTCTTTGTACCTCGCGCGCACCGGATCCATACAGCGGGTCTACCGTGCAGCCATGAATTACACAGGAATCGGAGATCTCACGGTCGGCTTCGACGGCGGTGTGCTGTCGTTGACTTTCAACCGGCCGGACAGCCTGAACTCATTGACCGAGGCCATGCTCAAGACGGTCGCCGACACCCTCGAGCGTGCGGCCACCGATCCTGACGTCAAAGTGGTTCGACTCGGCGGGGCCGGACGCGGATTCAGTTCGGGCGCAGGTATCAGCGCGGATGATCAAGCGGCCGCGACGGTGTCGATGACGGTGGACCCATTGCTTGCCGAGGCCAACCGCGCCGTGCGGGCTATCGCGGCGTTGCCCAAGCCGGTCGTCGCCGTCGTCGGTGGACCGGCCGCGGGTGTCGGCGTCTCCTTGGCATTGGCCTGCGATGTCGTCGTGGCGTCGGAAAAAGCGTTCTTCCTGCTGGCCTTCACCAAGATCGGCCTGATGCCCGATGGCGGGGCGTCGGCACTGGTGGCCGCCGCGATCGGCCGGATCCGGGCCATGCGGATGGCACTGCTCGCTGAGCGCATCACGGCCGCCGAGGCCCTGGAGTACGGACTCGTCAGTGCGGTCCACCCGCATGATGATCTCGAGGCCGGGGTAGCCGCGGTGATTAACGTACTGCTGTCGGGCCCGGCGGTCGCGCTACGCAAAACCAAACAGGCCATCAATGCGGCAACCCTGACCGAACTTGATGCCGCGATCGACCGCGAAACCGAAGGCCAACTCGTCCTGATCAAATCACGCGATTTTGCGGAGGGCACCAAGGCTTTTCAACAGCGCCGACCCGCTGCCTTCACCGATATCTAGCTAGAGGCCGAAGATCGGCGGAAGCGCGAGCACCATGATCAACCCCCACACCAGATGGGTGAGGACCGGTGCCAGCACGCCCCCGGTTGCGCGGCGCTCGCACGCACATACCGTGCCCAGGATCAGTGCCGCGAAGCCCAACATGACGTTGCCGCTGGCCGCCGTCACCGCCACGTACAGCAGCGTCGAGATCGCCACCGGATGGAATCCGCCGAGCGCGGTATATAGCGCGCCCCGGAAAAACAACTCCTCGGCAACAGCGTTTCCCAGCGCGATCAGCACGATGAATACAACCGGGCCGTGGTTGGTGTACTCGAGAACCCGGGTGATCCTGTCGGCGATCGGCGGAATCTCCCGCGCCACCAATCCGCCGGCCAGGAAGCACCCGCCCAGCAGAGCCCCGACCGAAATTCCGGTGATGACCGGACGCTGATTGCGTCCGCGCCAGTTGATACTGCCCAGGTGCAGAGGGCCGGAGAGGAATGTGCCCACCGTCCACACCGTGCCCAGCAGCACCGCCGACAGGTAGAACGACTCGTCACCGGGACTGCTTCTCAGCGAATAGCCCAGCAGCACCGCGCCGACGACCAGCACAACGACGACGATGAAACGGCGGCGGCGGACCACCGACGGCCACTCCTGATACGGAGCGGCCGCGTTGGTGACGGCGGCGCGGATCTCACCGGGAATCGTCACGCGATCACCGGCCTCAGATCGCTGGCCCGCGGCCGCTTCAGGGCGCACATGCTCATAACCGTACGAAATAACGGCGCTGAATTAGGTGACACAAGGCTGACGTCCTGTGAATCAAGCCTGCCGGGCACCGCGGTGCAGGCCGATCAGCTGTTCGTACACCGCGGCGTTGTGGCGGTTGGCGGCCACCTCCTCGGCGCTGAGTTCGCGGCGCACCTTGCCGGGTACACCGGCCACCAGAGTGCGGGGCGGAACCACCATGCCCTGGGTGATCAGCGCGCCCGCGGCAACCAGCGAGCCCTCGCCGATGACCGCCGCGTTGAGCACGATTGCGCCCATGCCGACCAGCACGCCGTCGCCGATCGTGCAGCCGTGCAGCACTGCGTTGTGACCCACGCTGACGCCGGCCCCCACGTGCACCGGAAAACCAGGGTCGACGTGCACCGTCACCCCATCTTGGATATTGGTGCCGGCGCCGATGTCGATCACCTCGGCCTCGGCCCGCAGCGTCACCGAGTACCAGATGCCGACCCGGGCGGCCAGCCGTACCTGACCGATCAGGCTCGCATTGGGCGCAACCCAGGATTCCGGGTCCAGCTGAGGGGTGTGACCGGCAACTGTCACGATCAGCGGTT
>CALQLM010000236.1 GCA_943331415.1 Bifidobacterium breve | reverse complement strand
GCCGGTGATGGCCAAGAGGCCGTGGATCTGGCCGAGAGCCTGCGGCCGGACCTGGTGATCATGGACGTGAAGATGCCGCGGCGTGACGGTATCGACGCCGCCGCGGAGATCGCCGCCAAGCGGATCGCGCCGGTGGTCTTGCTGACCGCGTTCAGCCAGCGCGATCTGGTCGAGAAGGCCCGCGACGCCGGTGCCATGGCCTACCTCGTCAAACCCTTTTCGATCAGCGATCTGATCCCGGCGATCGAGGTGGCGTTGAGCCGGTTCACCGAGATCACCGAGCTGGAGCGCGAGGTGGCCGACCTCGGCGACCGATTGGAAACCCGCAAGCTGGTGGAGCGGGCCAAGGGTCTACTTCAGACCAAACACGGTATGACCGAGCCTGAGGCATTTACCTGGATGCAGCGTGCCGCAATGGACCGGCGGACCAGCATGAAACGTGTCGCCGAGGTGGTCCTGGAGTCCATGGACACCCCGGGCAGCGGCCCATCGACTCGGTAGGCCCCGCCCGACACCGGGGATCGCGCGCGGTTCGACCTGATGTTGGCTATGTTCTAGCGGAAGCGTCGACGTCAGAGCCTGTGCTGGTCTGTCCCCTCGATGCCGACTTTGACCCATTGACCCGGAGGTGAAACGTGCGCGGTCGGGCGACACGCAATGCAATCGCAGTAGGTTCGGCGGCTCTGGTGGTACTCGGTTTCGCCGGATGTAGCCAGAAGGCCCCCAGCAGTGACTCGGCGACAGGCGCCACATCCAGCGAGGGTGCCACTCCGGCCCCCACCGATCTGAAGATCGTCGAGCAGGTCCAGATCGATGAGAACGGTGCCGAAGTCAAAGCCGAGGGCGTTGTTGCCCCGGTCGATCCGGCGGGCGACGGCACGGCCACCTGCGCGCCGGTGACGATCGCGATGGCCGGTGCGCTCAACGGACCCGACGCGGCACTGGGTATCAACATCAAGAACGGTGTGCAACTGGCCCTCGATAAGCACAACGCTGCCAACCCCGGCTGCCAGATCGCATTGAAGTCCTTCGACACCGAAGGCGATCCGCAGAAGGCCACCGCCATCGCACCGCAGATCGTGGACGACGCATCGATCATCGGATTGGTGGGGCCGGCGTTCTCCGGTGAGACCAAGGCCACCGGCGGCGTGTTCGACCAGGCCGGCCTGGTCGCCGCCACCGCGTCAGCCACCAACGTGACGCTCTCGGAGCAGGGATGGAAGACCTTCCTGCGTGGCTTGGCCAATGACGGGGTCCAAGGCCCATCGGTCGCCAACTATATGAAGAACACACTCGGCGACACCAAGGTCTGTGTCATCGACGACAGCACCGATTACGGGACCGGTCTGGCCAAGGCGGTGCGCGACACTCTCGGTCCGGTGGCCGTCGAGGCGTGCAATATCTCGGTCAAGAAGGGCGATAAGGACTTCTCGGCTGCCGTCACGCAGGTGAAGGGACAATCGCCCGACTCGGTGTTCTACAGCGGCTACTACGCCGAGGCGGCCCCGTTCGTCCAGCAGCTGCGCGACGCGGGCTTCACCGGCAAGTTCGTCAGCGCCGACGGCACCAAGGACGAGGAATTCGTCAAGCAGGCCGGCAATGCCTCCAAAGACGCCCTGCTGTCCTGCCCGTGCGGACCGGCCTCGCCGGAATTCGCCGCCGAGTACACCGCCAAGTTCAACCAGGCTCCCGGCACCTACAGCACCGAGGGCTATGACCTGGGCACCATCCTCGCCAAGGGGATCGACTCCGGAGCCGTCACCAGGGAGGCACTGTTGAGCTTCGCTAAGGCCTATGACGGCCAAGGTGTGGCCCGCAAGTATCAGTGGACCGACACCGGTGAGCTCACCACGACCCTGATCTGGATCTACAAGGTCCAGTAGTCGTTTCACGAGGCGCGTCCGGGACTGGCGGATCAACTCCGCAGTCTCGGACGCGTTCTCGTCGCAGAAGAAGGTAAGGAGTTCGCCACCGGATGATCCACGAGTGCCTCGGCCAGTATGCGTGCCTCGCCGGTGACATCGGTTTCAACGTCGAGAACCTGCGAACAGGCTTCTGGCAGTTGACAATCGACGGCCTGGCCTGGGGTTCGATCTATGCGCTGGTGGCTGTCGGCTACACGTTGGTGTTCGGTGTACTTCGGCTGATCAACTTCGCCCACTCCGAGATCTTCATGCTGGGGATGTTCGGTGCCTACTTCTGCCTCGACATGATTCTGGGATTTGCACCCAGCGGTAACGCCTATAACGTCGGCGTGGGGTTGACCATCCTCTATCTGGGTATCGCCATGCTGTTCGCCATGGTGGTATCCGGCACTGCCGCAGTCGGATTGGAGTTCATCGCCTATCGGCCCCTGCGACGTCGCAATGCGCGGTCGCTGACCTTTCTCATCACCGCCATCGGTATGTCGTTCGTGTTGCAGGAATTCGTACACTTCGTGCTGCCGAAGATCCTCAAGGGCTACGGCGGCAGCAACGCCCAGCAGCCGATCATCTTGGTTCAGCCCAAGACGCAGTTTGAGATTTTCGGTGCCAACGTCACCAACGTCACGCTGGTGATCATCATCGCGGCCCTGGTGCTGGCCCGGCTCACCTACCTCTTCGTCCACCGGACGAAGTTCGGTCGCGGTATCCGCGCGGTCGCCCAGGACCCGACCACCGCCACACTGATGGGCGTCTCACGGGAACGCATCATCGTGACCACGTTCCTCATTGGTGGCCTGCTCGCTGGTGCAGCCGCACTTCTCTACACCCTGCGGGTTCCGCAGGGCATCATCTACTCCGGCGGATTCCTGCTCGGTATCAAGGCCTTCTCGGCGGCGGTGCTCGGCGGAATCGGCAACCTGCGCGGTGCTCTGTTGGGCGGGCTGCTGCTGGGCATCATGGAGAACTACGGCCAGGCGTTGTTCGGCACCCAGTGGCGCGACGTCGTCGCCTTCGTCCTGCTGGTGTTGGTCTTGCTGGTCCGACCCACCGGGATTCTCGGCGAGAGTCTCGGAAAGGCCCGGGCATGAGCGCGCTGATGGCACCCGGCGACCGCATCCGCAGCTGGTGGGCGGAGCTCAGTCGGTTCCAGAAGTGGGGATTCGGGGTGCTCGGGTTCGGAGCGCTCGCCTTGTTGCCGCTCTATACCCCGGCATTCCTCGACACTCCCGGTATCAGCTTCGGCGGGGTGATGGCCCAGTTCGCGATGTTGGCGATCATCGCGATCGGACTGAACGTCGTGGTCGGCCAGGCCGGCCTACTGGATCTCGGCTACGTCGGTTTCTACGCCGTTGGCGCCTACACCGTCGCCCTGCTCACCAGCCCGGACAGTCCGTGGAACCGGGTGGGTGCGGACAGCTGGTTCCAGGAGGATTGGGCATGGTTGGCCTGTGTGCCGATCGCCATGGCCGTCACCGCCTTGGCCGGGCTGATCCTGGGCATCCCGACGCTGCGTTTGCGCGGGGATTATCTGGCCATCGTCACCCTCGGCTTCGGCGAGATCATCCGCCTCCTCGCCGACAACCTGGGGGGGATCACCAACGGACCGCGCGGCCTCAACGAGGTGGCCTACCCACGCGTCGGTGAGACGCCCAAACTTCCCAATGGTGTGTTCTCCAGCGGTAACTCCACCGGAGATGCCAACTACGGAACGTGGTGGTTCTGGTTGGGACTGTCGCTGATCGTGGTGCTGCTGCTGTTGGTCGGAAACCTCGAGCGCAGCCGGGTGGGCCGGGCCTGGGTGTCGATCCGGGAGGACGAGGACGCCGCGGAAATCATGGGCGTCAACACCTTCCGCTTCAAACTCTGGGCGTTCGTCATCGGCGCGGCGATCGGCGGGCTTTCCGGGGCTCTGTATGCGGGACAGGTCCAGTATGTCGCCCCGCCCACGTTCAACATCATCAACTCCATGCTGTTCCTCTCTGCGGTCGTGCTCGGCGGCCAGGGCAACAAACTCGGCGTGATCTTCGGGGCGTTCGTCATCGTCTATCTGCCGAACCGTCTCCTCGGGGTGGAGGTGGCCGGTATCAACCTC
>CALQLM010000235.1 GCA_943331415.1 Bifidobacterium breve | reverse complement strand
TCCACGGCGACCTTGCATCCATAGGGCTGCAGTGCGGCCACCATGTCGGAATACCACCCGTCGGACATGCCCGGGGGCAGCGATCCCGACAGCACGACCCACTGTGCGGAATTGGCGTATCCGGTCACCGTGCGTACCAGCGCGTCGATATCGGCGGGGTCAATGACCGCTCCCGGCTCGTTGATTTTCGTTGTGGTGCCATCGGTTTCGGTGATGGCGAGGTTGGTACGGACCGCGCCCGCAACCGGCACCGCGTGGACGTCGACACCAATCGCACGCAGTGCGAGCAGGATCGGATCGTGGCGCGCGGCGGGGAGTACCGCGACCACATCGAGGCCGGCCAACGTCAGGGCTCGGGCCACATTGACACCCTTGCCGCCAGGTTCGGACGACACCGAAGTCACCCGGTGCACCGCGCCACGCACCAGTGCTGTGGGCAGGGTGACGGTGCGGTCGATGCTCGGGTTCGGCGTCACGGTGATGATCATGAGAGATCCTGGGCCACAACGACATCCACACCGTGTTCGGTCAGCGCGGCGCGATCCTCCGGTGTGCTCTCAGAGTCGGTGACCAATACGTCCACCCGATCGATCGGGGCGAAGCTGACGAACTCCTCCCGACCGATTTTCGACGAGTCCGCGACCACGACAACGAAATTGGTACACGCGACCATGGCCCGTTTGACGGCGGCCTCGCCGGGATCGGGAGTGGACAGGCCGTGGCGGACGCTGATCCCGTTGGTCCCGATGAAGGCGATATCGACCCGCAACGATTCCAGCATCCCGACCGCCCGTTCGCCGACCGTCGCCTGGGTCAGGCCTCGGACCTGGCCGCCGAGCAGTTGTAGCGATACCGATGTCAGGCTGGCCAGCCGCGCCGCGATGGGCACAGAGTTGGTCACGATCAGTAGTTCGCGGTCGGGTGGAAGTAACGCGGCCACCCGGGCCGTCGTGGTGCCGGCGTCGAACAGGACGGTGGCACCCGATTGCGGAATGAATTCCGCGGCGGCTGAGGCGATGGCGTGTTTGTGGCCGGCCCGGGTGGACTCGCGTTCATCGACGCTGGGTTCGACCAGGTGCAGCGCCCGGACCGGTACCGCTCCGCCGTGCACCCGCCGCAGCAGGCCGGCCCGGTCGAGTACGGCGAGGTCCCGTCGCACCGTCTCGGTGGTGACGTCGTAGGCCTGCGCCAGATCGGCAACCGAGGCACGCCCCTGGGACATCACCGTCGCGGCGATGGCCTGCTGGCGTTCCTCCGGGTACACGATTCTCCGAGTGTGTGGGGATGAATGTGGGTTCGTACCCACTTTATGTGGGTATGTGTTGTTTTACCGCCGACCGTGTGGGGATGTCAACCATTTGCTGTAATCCACTGCATGACCTCGCCAAATACGACGGTGCTGCAGGGCGTGCCCGTGGTCCCGGGTGTCCGATTCGCCCCCGTCATCAGGGCTAACCGGCTACCCGCGATCGACGAACTCGATACCGGTGCGGTGCTGGCCGAGTCGGATCGGCCCGCCGAGGCGGCCCGGTTCGCCAACGCCGCGTCGTCGGTGGCCCAGCGTCTGCGTGAACGTGCCGAACTGGTGACGGGGGCGGCCGCCGAGGTGCTCGGCGCCACCGCGCAACTGGCCCAGGACCGGGCCTGGCTGGGATCGGCCGAGAACGCGATCAAAGCGGGTAAGACCGCCGTCCGGGCGACCGCCGAAGCCGCCACCCAGTTCATCGAGATGTTCACCAAGATGGGCGGGTTGATGGCCGAACGGGTCACCGACCTCAAGGACATTCGCGACCGCGTCATCGCCGAACTCGCCGGCCTGCCCGAGCCCGGTGTTCCGATGCCGGTCGAGCCGTCGATCCTGTGTGCCGAGGATCTCGCACCGGCCGACACCGCCAGCTTGGATCCGCACCGCGTCGTCGGTTTGGCCACCTCGTTGGGCGGACCCACCAGCCACACCGCGATCATCGCCCGCCAACTCGGCATCCCGTGTGTGGTTGCGGTGCCCGGCCTCGACGATGTCGCCGTCGGCACCATGGTGCTGCTGGACGGCAATCGCGGAACCGTCACCCTGGATCCGGATCGTGCGGATGCCGCTGCGGCCGTCGCCGCGGCCGATGTCGCGGCGGCGTCGATGGCGAGCTGGAGCGGTCCCGGCGCAACCTCTGACGGACACTCGGTAGCGATCCTGGCGACCGTGGCCGACGGTTCCGCCGCCCGTGCCGCACGCCAGGCGCCGGTGGAGGGCATCGGGCTGTTCCGCACCGAATTGTGTTTCCTGGAGCGCGATTCCGAGCCGAGTGTGGACGAGCAGGCCTCGATCTACGCGGAGGTTCTTGAGGCATTCGCCGGGCACAAAGTGGTGATCCGCACGCTCGATGCCGGATCGGATAAGCCTCTGAAATTCGTCACCACGCCCGAGGAGGCCAACCCGGCGCTGGGTGTGCGGGGTTTCCGGATCGTCGGCAGCAATGCCGAACTGGTGGCCCGCCAACTCGATGCCATTGCGGCCGCGGCGCTCACGACCGGTAACGCGCCCTGGGTGATGGCGCCGATGATCGCCACCGCCGCCGAGGCGCAGCAGTTCGCCGGTCTCGCCCGCGAACGCGGCCTGTATCCCGGTGTGATGATCGAGGTGCCGGCCGCCGCGCTGCTGGCTGACAAGATTCTCGAGCACGTCGAGTTCCTGTCCATCGGAACCAATGACCTTGCTCAGTACACGATGGCTGCCGATCGGATGTCCTCGGATCTGGCCACTCTCACCGACCCGTGGCAGCCCGGTGTCATCGCTCTGGTCGCGGCAACCGCACGGGCGGGCGCGGCGGCGGGCAAGCCGGTCGGTGTCTGCGGTGAGGCCGCCGCCGACCCACTCATGGCGTGCATCCTCACGGGGTTGGGGATCACCTCGCTGTCGGCCGCCGCCACCGCGGTGACCCCGGTGGGCGCCAAACTGGCCTCGGTGACATTGCAGCAGTGTCGCGACGCCGCGGATGCCGTACTGGGGACTGCCAGTCCGGCCGAGGCACGCGAGGTCGCCATGGCGGTTCTGGGCTGAGGTTCGTCCACAGATCCGGCGCTATCCACAGGCGGGCCGGCAGTGGTGGAACCTGTCAGAGCCATGATCTAGTGTCGAACACATGTTCGAAGAATGCGATGACGCCCAGCTGGTGGCAGCGATCGGCGATTCCGCGCGGGCCGAGAACACGGCATGCGCCCGGCGATTGGCGGCCATCGCCGAGTTGTATGAGCGACGCCAGATTCCGGTGGAGGACGGCCAGGGCCGCGAGTTGTGGCGCATCGACCCGTGGGAGGCGGTCGCCGCCGAGGTCGCGGCGGCCCAATGCCTGACCGCAGGTGCGGCCGGCGGGCTGATGCACTACGCGATTTGTCTGCGGGAGCGGCTGCCGCGGGTGGCTGCGGTCTTCGCGACCGGTGCCATTGATTTTCGGACTGTCCGGGTGATCGTGTCCCGCACTCTGCTCGCGGTGGATCCCGATGTGTTGGCTGCAATGGACGCCGAGATTGCGGAGGCAGTGCGGACGTGGGGGCCGATGTCGGCGAATAAGTTGGTGCAGACGGTGGATCGCATTGTGACCGCGCATGACCCGGATGCCCGGCGCCGGACTGAGTCGCAGGTCCGTGGCCGCCACGTCGACATCACCCATGACCGAGGCACGTCATATCTGTCGGGTCAGTTACTCCAGACCGACGCCACGCTGCTTGATCGACGGCTGACGGCACTGGCCCACACCGTGTGTGACAACGATCCGCGCACCGTCGATCAGCGTCGCGCTGATGCGCTCGGTGCGCTTGCGGCAGGGCAGACGGTATTGGTGTGTGGGTGTGGTGCAGCCGAGTGCGCGGCGGCAGAGAACCTCTCGCCACCCGCGGTGATCGTGCATGTGGTGGCTGAGGCGGGTGTGCTGGAGTCCGCGGAGGCCTCAACCGTGCACGGTGAACGGCCCGAGGACAACACCGCCGAGTTCATCACCAGCTGGGAGCGCCTGGCCGAGGTGTTCG
>CALQLM010000234.1 GCA_943331415.1 Bifidobacterium breve | reverse complement strand
GGATCCCATCGCAGGTGCACGGCGAACAGGTTCAGGCTGATCCAGACGATGACGAGGATGGTCTGCCACATCAGGTACCGACCGGTGCCCAGGAAGCGGGCGATCGACTCGCTGAACCGGCCGATGGAGTCGGGATCGAAGTTCAGCGACGGCCGACGAGAGGTGCGGGGGGTATCGAGGCGCTGGCGCGGATCACTCATGTGGTGCGCCTCGCGACCACGTCCGCCTCGGCCTCCTCGAAGCTATCCCGCCAGTCGTCGGGCAGCAGGTGGTCGAGGACGTCATCGACGGTGACGGCACCGAGCAGGTGATTCTCCTGATCGACCACGGCGCCGCAGACGAGGTTGTAGGCGGCGAAGTGCCGGGTGACCGCCCCCAGCACGGATTCCGGGCGAAGAGCAGGCAGATCGGTGTCGACGATGCCACTGACCAGGTTCGCCGGCGGTTCCCGCAGAAGTGCCTGCAGGTGCACGCAGCCGAGGTAGCGGCCGGTCGGGGTGGCGGTTGGCGGACGCACGACGAAAACCACCGAGGCCAGCGCCGGGGTCAGATCAGGATCGCGCACTCGAGCCAGTGCCTCGGCAACGGTGGTGTCCGGCGCCAGGACCACTGGCTCGGAGGTCATCATGCCGCCGGCTGTGTAGGGGGAGTGGCTGAGCAGCCGGCGCACCGGCTCGGAGTCTTCCGGGTCCATCCGACGAAGCAGCGCCTCGGCTTCGGTCGGATTGAGCACGCCGAGCAGATCGGCGGCGTCATCGGGATCCATGGCCTCAAGCACATCGGCTGCGCGTTCCGTGTCGAGCTGACGCACCAGTTCGGTCTGGTCGTCCTCGGAGAGTTCCTGGAGGATGTCTGCCAATCGCTCGTCGTCGAGCGCCTCGATCAACTCGGTCCGGCGTTTGGCCGGGAGATCCCGCAGGGCGTCGGCCACCTCGACAGGGCGCTGGCCCTCGAACTGCGCCAGCAGTTGGGCTACACCCTGACCCGGCATCGCCAGTCCCGACGGGGTCAGGCCCACAACGTTCTGCCAGTCCACGACCACCACCGTGGAGCGCCGGCCCAGCCGACGAAGGCTGCGCACCGCTACCCGGGTGACCACCCAGTCGCGCGTGCGGGTCTGTTCGATTCCCAGATCGACAACGACCACGTCGACTTCGGTGAGCTGTTGCTGCTCGGGGTCGTCGACCCGTACCCGGGTCTCGAGCACCTGACCCAGGACCAGGACTTCGCCGGGGCGTTGGGCAAACCGGCGCAGCGATACGTTCCCGGTATTGAGCGTGACGGCGTTCGGTTCGATCGCGGTGACCCGCAGAATCGGAACAAAAATTCGTCGCCGCGTCGGTAGTTCGACGACCAGACCCAGAACGCGCGGTTGCCGACGGACGATGCCGATACTGATCACCACATCGCGAACCCGGCCCAGGGATTCGCCGTCGGGACCGAACACGGCCATCCCCGCCAGCCGCGCCGCGTATACCCTGTTCACCGACGCCATGACTACAAAGGGTAGGAGTCTGCGCGTGGCCAATGACGATCGGCCCGGCTATCGACCCCGTCGAACCTGTTTATCGGTTCCCGGCAGCAACCTCACGATGATCGAGAAGGCTAAAGGCCTGCCCGCCGACGAGGTCTTCCTCGACCTTGAGGATGCGGTCGCTCCGGATGCCAAGGCGCAGGCCCGCACCCAGGTCGCGGCCGCCTTGGCCGGACCGGGATGGGCAGGCCAGTTACGCGGGGTCCGGGTCAATGACTGGACGACGCCGTGGACGCACACCGATGTGATCGAGGCGGTGTCGATCGCGGGCGCTCACCTCGACGTGATCGTGCTGCCGAAGGTGACTGATGTAAGCCATGTGCAGGCACTGGACCTTCTGCTGACCCAACTTGAGCGCAACCACGGGCTGGAAGTGGGCAGGATCGGAATCGACGCCCAGATCGAAGATGCCAAGGGGCTCAAGAACATCGACGCGATCGCCGGTGCGCCTCGGGTGCAGGCATTGGTGCTGGGGCCGGCCGACCTGATCGCCAACCTGAACATGCGGACCCTGGTGGTCGGTGAACAACCGGAGGGCTACGACGTCGGCGACGCTTACCACCACATCTTGATGACGATTCTCATCGCCGCCCGCGCGCATGGTGTCGCTGCGATCGACGGTCCGTATCTCAAGGTGCGTGATGTCGAGGCGTTCCGCCGCGTGGCGGGTCGCTCCGCCGCGCTGGGCTACGACGGTAAGTGGGTGCTGCACCCCGACCAGATCGCCGCGGGTAATGAGATCTTTTCCCCCGCGCAACAGGAATACGACCACGCCGAGCTGATTCTCGAAGCGTACGAATGGCACACCTCGAAGGCCGGTGGTGCGCGCGGGGCGGTGATGTTCGGCGACGAAATGATTGACGAAGCCAGCCGAAAGATGGCACTGGTGGTGGCAGCCAAAGGACGAGCGGCCGGGATGGCCCGTCATGCGCCGCCGTTCGCGCCGCCCGCCTGATCAGATCGGTGTGTTCCAGACGAAGGTCATCCAGACGATGCTGATCACCAGCGATGCCACGCCGACAACGATGCCGGCCACTGCCAGGCCATAGCCGTTCTGGCGGGTTTTCTTGATCTGGTTGATGGCGATCGTGCCCAACACAATGCCGATGATCGAGCCGACCCCGCAGAGTAGGCCCACCACTGAGGCCACCAGCGAGAAGATGGCCAGCGAGTTGGTTCCGGTCGGCTGGGCCGGATAGCCGTAACCGGTCGGATACGGTGCGCCGTACTCCGGTGGCGGAGCGTAACTGCCCGGCGAGTAGGGGAAACCCGGCGGCGGGGGCGATGGTGGATACCCGCCGTAGGCCGGAGTGTGTTCGATGGACGGCGGTTCATAACCCCCGGGTGGCGGCTGCTGGCCCTCGTTCTGCGACTTTTCCCAGGGGTCGCCGCTACCAGCTGTCATGCTGGTAAATCTAGCGTATGTGCTGCGGATCAGCGCGGCGCTGATCGACGGAGGAGAACCACAACGATGACCAGTCCCTTCCAGCCCGGGCAGAGTCCCGGTGGCGCCGCAGGCGCCTCGCGCCGCGGCCCACTGGGTTTGCCGACACCACCGAAAGGCTGGCCGGTCGGCTCATATCCGACCTATGCCGAGGCGCAGCGGGCCGTTGACTACCTATCCGACAATCAGTTTCCGGTGAAGGAAGTGACCATCGTGGGCGTTGATCTGATGCAGGTCGAGCGCGTCACCGGTCGGCTCACCTGGGGCAAAGTGCTCGGTGGCGGGGTGCTGAGCGGGGCTTGGCTGGGTGTATTCATCGGCTTGCTGTTGGGTCTGTTCAGTAACAACGTGGGCCAGTACCTGCCGATCGGCATCCTCGCGGGTGTGATCTTCGGGCTCATCACCTCATCGATCCCGTACGCGATGGCAAAGGGCACAAGGGATTTCAGCTCGACCATGCAACTGGTTGCAGGACGCTATGACGTGCTGTGCGATCCACCGAACGCGGAAAGGGCGCGGGACATGCTGGCGCGCTTGAGGTTATAGCCGGCTGCGACTGATTTCGGAGTTACAGTGACCCGTGGTGAACGGCGAAAGGCGGATCCAGTGACGATCGTTGGCGCCCGTGCCCGGCGTGTGACCGCCGCCGCAATGGTCGTGCTCACCGCCTCCTCGGCTGTGTCGGCCTGTGGCTCCGGCATTGACGGTCAGGTTGTGAGCCTCTACACCGCAGCCGGCGATGCCGCGACATTCACCGCCGTGGCCGATCGCTGCAATTCCGAATTCGGCGGACGGTTCCAGATCCAGCAGTTCAGCCTTCCCAAGGGCGCCGACGATCAACGGTTGCAGCTGGCTCGTCGAGTCACCGGTAACGACCGCACCCTGGACGTGATGGCCCTGGACGTCGTCTGGACTGCGGAGTTCGCCGAAGCGGGTTGGGCGCTCCCACTGTCTGCTGACCCGGCTGGAATGGCCGAGGCCGATGCCGTTGATGACACGTTGCCCGGCCCCCTCGAGACTGCGAAGTGGCAGGGCAAGCTT
>CALQLM010000233.1 GCA_943331415.1 Bifidobacterium breve | reverse complement strand
GGCTCTACAAGGACTTCACCGGAACCGGTAACAGCCTCAACGCGCGCCACCCGCACACCCTGCAGCTGATCATGGACTCGCTGCGCTACTGGGTGCTGGAGATGCACGTCGATGGTTTCCGGTTCGACCTCGCCTCCACCCTGGCCCGGGAGTTCTATGACGTCGACCGGCTCTCGGCGTTCTTCGACATCATCCAGCAGGACCCGGTGATCAGCCAGGTCAAGCTGATCGCCGAGCCCTGGGATATCGGCGAGGGCGGCTACCAGGTGGGCAATTTTCCGGGGCTGTGGACGGAGTGGAACGGCAAGTACCGCGATACCGTCCGCGACTACTGGCGCGGCGAGCCGGCAGCGCTGGGCGAGTTCGCCGCCCGCCTGACCGGATCCGCGGATCTCTATGAGGCCACCGGACGCCGTCCGATCGCCAGTATCAACTTCGTCACCTGCCACGACGGCTTCACCCTGGCGGATCTGGTGTCCTACAACGAGAAACACAACGACGCCAACGGCGAGCACAACCGCGACGGCGAGAATCACAACCGGTCGTGGAACTGCGGGGTGGAAGGACCGACCAACGATCCGGAGATCATTGAGCTGCGGCACCGGCAGATGCGCAATGTCATCACGACTCTCCTTCTGTCGCAGGGCACGCCGATGATCAGTCACGGTGACGAGATAGGCCGCACCCAGCGCGGCAATAACAACGCCTACTGCCAGGACAATGACATCGCGTGGATCAACTGGGCTGACGCCGGGGAGTACGCCGACATGCTGGAGTTCACCCGCAAGGTGACAGCGCTGCGGAGGGCTCACCCGGTGTTCCGGCGCCGGCGCTTCTTCGACGGCCGACCGTCCGACAGTCGCCACCAGATGCGCGATATCTACTGGCTCACCCGAGAAGGCGTCGAGATGAACTCCGACGACTGGCATTCAGGCATTAAATCCGTGGCGGTGGGCCTCAACGGCGAGGCACTGCGGGAACCGGACGTCCGCGGCGAACGCATTGTCGACGACTCATTCCTGCTGTGCTTCAACGCCCACGCCTACCCGGTGGACTTCGTCCTCCCCGAAGGCCCGTACGCCCGGGAGTGGACGGTGGTCATCGACACCTTCAACCCGTCCGATGGGCATCAGGTGCTGCCAGCGGGCGCAACGCTGACGCGGCAGGGCCACTCGGTGACCGTGCTGAAGAGGACCGCCTAAGTCAGATACCGGTAGGCCGGCGAGCCAGGCTCTAGGGCCTCAACGTGCATACCCGACGTGGCCATCCGGCCCAGTAGCCCGTCGTAATCGGCGGCTGAGCCCAACTCGATGCCGACCAGCGCCTCACCGGTCTCCCGGTTGTTGCGCTTGACGTATTCGAACAACGTGATGTCGTCGTTCGGTCCGAGGATCTCATCGAGGAAACGGCGCAGCGCTCCCGGCTCCTGCGGAAAGTCCACCAGGAAATAGTGTTTGAGGCCCAGATGCACCAGAGAACGCTCGAGCACCTCGCCGTAGCGGGAGACATCGTTGTTCCCTCCCCCGATCAGGCACACCACCGTCGATCCCGGTGCGACACCGGCCTCGAGCAGACCGGCTACCGACAGCGCGCCGGCGGGTTCGGCGATGATGCCCTCGTTTTGATAGAGGTCGAGCATCGCCGTACACACCGCGCCCTCATCGACGGTCGTGACCGACACCATGTCACCCGCGGCGGCCAGCGCCTGATAGGTCAGCGTGCCGGCCCGCTTGACCGCGGCGCCGTCAACGAACTGGTCGACGTGATCGAGCGTCACCGGTCCGCCGGCGGCCAGCGCGGCCATCATCGACGCCGCCCCGGCGGGTTCGACACCCAACACTGCTGTCGTGGTGGTGCGCTCGGCCAGATACGCGGTGATGCCGGAGATACACCCGCCGCCGCCCACGCCAATGACGACCAGATCGGGCTCGTACCCGAGCTGGTCGAGGATCTCCACGGCGATGGTGCCCTGGCCGGCCATCGTGCGCAGATCGTCATACGGCGGGACCAGGGTCGCTCCGGTTCGGGCGACATCGGCAAGCGCTGCGGCCGCGGCCTCGTCGTAGGTTCTGCCGCCGACGATCAGCTCGATGAATTCACCGCCGTGATACCGAATCCGATCGCGTTTTTGTTTCGGCGTCTTGCCGGGGACGTACACGCGGCCGTGAACCTTCATCGAGCGGCAGGCCAGCGCGAAGCCTTGAGCGTGGTTTCCAGCCGACGAGCACACCACCCCGGCCCGCAGTTCGTCCTCGCTGAGTTGCTTGAGCAGGTTGTAGGCGCCGCGCACTTTGTAGGACCGCACGCTCTGAAGATCCTCGCGCTTGAGATAGACCCGGGCGCCAGTGACCTCCGAGAGCCGATCGCAGTACTCCAGCGGGGTCCGCAACGCGACATCGGAGATCCGCTGCGCAGCCGCGTCGATATCGGCCGCGGACAGCGGCCCCGATACGCGCTTCTGGCTCAGGTCGGCGGACACCGATTAATGGTGCCACCGCCACGCCGAAATCAGTGAATCGGGGTCAACACGAAGACCGGGATCTCCCGATCGGTATTGCGCTGGTACTCGGCATAGTCCGGCCAGACCTCCACGGCCCGCTGCCACCAAAGGGCCTTCTCATCGCCGAAAACCTCGCGGGCCTCGTAGTCGCCGTGGACGGTGCCATCCTGCAGTTCGACGCGGGGATGGGCGGCAATGTTGTAGTACCAGACCGGGTTCTTCGGAGCCCCGCCCAACGAGGCCACAACGGCGTACTCGCCATCGTGGGCGACCCGCATCAGCGGTGTTTTGCGCAGCTTGCCGGACTTGGCGCCCACCGTGGTCAGCAGGATGACCGGCTTACCTTTCATCTCGGTGCCCTGCGTGCCGCCGGACTGCATGTACAACTCGGCGTTCTCGCGGGCCCAATCCGAGGTGCTGGGTTCGTATTCTCCGGTCAGTGGCATCTCGTCAGCCTAAGTGACCTGGGGCTACTCCGCGTCGCGGAGGGCGTCGAGACGATCGGTCACCCGCGCCAGCGCCTCATCGATGACGTCGACCTTGTCGCTGCGCCGCTCATTGGCCGGTTGCGCGGCGCCGCGGCCGCCCTCGGCCTCCACCCGCGCCGCACCCTCGCGCCGCAACAGACTGAAGTTCTTGTCACGCGCCGTCCGCAGGCGACTCTGCAGATCCTTCAGAGACTTCTCGTCCAGGCGCTCCAGTACGTGGGGTGCGGTCTCGTCGACCAATGAATTTTCCTGCGGGGTCAGGTTCACATGATGGTTGCTCACCCTTGATTCATATCCTGTTGCTGTCGAGGGCTAGAAAGCGGGCCAGGGAATAGGCCGGCTGCGGTCGGGGTTGGGCATCACGGGATCATCGAGGAGTGCCCGCACCCGGCGGCGCAGGGCGGCCAGCTCCGCTGCGGTGATGTGCTCACGTAACTCCGAGCCCAGCGGCCCGCCCAGGATCTTCTCCAGTTCGGCCATACCCTCCAGCGTCTGGTCATCGATCGGCTTGCCGGCCCACCCCCACAACACGGTGCGCAGCTTGTCCTGCACGTGCAGGGCCAGCCCGTGATCGACGCCGTACACCTGCCCGTCCAGACCGGCCAGGATATGACCGCCCTTGCGGTCGGCATTGTTGACGATCACGTCGAAGACCGCCATGCGCCGCAGTCGTGAATCATCGGCGTGCACCAGCGTCACTTCGCCCCCGGTGTAGTCGAAGGCGCGCAGCACCGAAAGATAGCCCACCGGAACGGAATCCACCGGGCATAGATCCACCAGATCAGGATCGCCGGTTGTCTCTTCCTCATCGTCGTCGGCCTGATCCACCCAGAGCTGGACCATTCCGGTACCGGCCGGACCATCCCGAAGGATTGTGTGTGGCACGACATCCCAGCCCAGTGCCGCCGATATCAGATAGGTGCTGTACTCCCGGCCTGCCAGAGTGCCATCGGGGAAGTCCCACAGCGGCTGTTCGCCGGCGACGGGCTTGTAGACGCAGTGCACCATATGCTCGTCGCGCTGCGCCTCACAAAGGAATGTGGCGTTGCTGGCC
>CALQLM010000232.1 GCA_943331415.1 Bifidobacterium breve | reverse complement strand
CCTCTGCATCCCGGCATGAATCGCCCCAGGACAGAGACCCAATCAGCCCAGCAGAATCGGGCGCAGGACCTCCAGCACGCCCGGGTCCTCGATGGTCGACGGAATCGGCTCGTCGCGGCCGTCGGCGATCCCGCGCATGGTCTTACGCAGAATCTTTCCGGACCGGGTTTTGGGCAGCGCCGGCACGACGTCGACCCTTTGCAATGCCGCAACCGGGCCGATCTCCTCACGAACGGCCGCCACCAACTCCAGGGCCAGACCGTCGGCAGACGCGCCTGACTTCAAAACCACGAATCCGCGCGGCACCTGCCCCTTGATCTCGTCGGCCACCCCGATCACCGCGCACTCGGCGACCGCGGGGTGGGCTGCCAGCACGGCCTCGATCGAACCTGTCGACAACCGGTGCCCGGCCACGTTGATCACATCGTCAGTGCGGCCCATTACGTACAGGTAGCCATCGGAGTCGAGATAGCCGCCGTCTCCGGTCAGGTAGTACCCGGGATGCTCACAGAGATACGACGATTCGAACCGGGCATCATCGCCCCACAGGGTCGGCAGCGTGCCGGGAGGTAGCGGTAGGCGGATGCAGATGGCTCCTTCCTCACCCGGTTCGCAGCCGGAACCGTCGGGGTGCAGGATTTGTACGTCATATCCGGGCATCGGCACGGTAGGCGAGCCGGGTTTCAGCGGAAGTTGCTGCACACCAACCGGATTGGCGGCAATCGCCCATCCTGTCTCGGTCTGCCACCAGTGGTCGATCACCGGTATGCCAAGGATCTCCGAGGCCCACGCGTAGGTGTCAGGGTCCAGTCGCTCGCCGGCTTGAAACAGATAGCGCAGCGACGAGAGGTCATAGCGACTCAGGTGGGTCCCGTCGGGATCCTCCTTGCGGATCACTCTGATCGCGGTCGGGGCGGAGAACAGCACCTTGACGCCGTGTTCGGAGACGACCCGCCAGAATGCGCCCGGATCGGGAGTGCCCACCGGCTTACCCTCGTACAGCACGGTCGTGGCACCAGCGAGCAACGGCCCGTAGACGATGTAGGAATGGCCGACCACCCAGCCCACATCGGAGGCCGCCCAGAAGACATCGCCGGGTTCGATGCCATAGATGTGTCGCATACTCCACGTCAGAGCCACGGCGTGACCACCGTTATCCCGGACAATGCCTTTGGGCTTGCCGGTGGTGCCCGAGGTGTAGAGCACATACAGCGGATCAGTGGCGGCCACTGGTACCGGATCGACCGGTGCGGCATCCGCCATCACGTCCATCCAGTCATGGTCCCGGCCGGGGGTCATCTCGCAGCGGTGCCGATCGCGCTGAACGATGATGCAGGCGCGCGGCTGATGCTGTGCTAATTCCAGAGCGTGGTCGAGCATCGGTTTGTACTCCACCACCCGCGTCGGCTCGATGCCGCATGATGCCGACACGACCACCACCGGTCGGGCGTCGTCGATGCGGGACGCCAGTTCGTGGCCGGCGAAGCCGCCGAACACCACCGAGTGCACCGCGCCTATCCGCGCGCAGGCGAGCATCGCGATGACGGCCTCCGGGATCATCGGCATGTAGAGCACCACCCGGTCGCCCTTACCCACACCGAGATCTCGAAGCACGCCGGCGAAGCGCGCTGTCTCGTCGAGCAGTTCACGGTAGGTATAGGTGCGCTTGGTGCCGGTGACCGGTGAATCATAGATGAGCGCAGCCTGATCCCCGCGTTCGGCGATGTGCCGGTCCAGTGCATTGGCGCAGGTGTTCAGCTCGCCATCGGCGAACCAGCGGTAGAACGGCGGATTGTCGTCATCGAGAACCCGACGCGGCTCCGAGGTCCACGTCACCGCTTCAGCGGCTTGAGCCCAGAACGCCGCCGGATCGTCCACGCTGGCCTGGAAAAGGTCGCGATATCCGTTCATGTCCTGCACGGTAGCGCGGACGCATCGCTATCGTCGCCGCATGACAGCAGTGGAGTTCGACGTTCTCGACGATGGCATTGCCAAGGTCACCCTCAACCGGCCCGAGGTGCTCAACGCCATCGACGGCACCCTGCTCGATGGGCTCGACGCGGCCCTCGACCGGCTGGGTTCCGGGGAGCACCGGGTCGCCATCCTGACCGGTGGGGGCCGGGGTTTTTGCGCCGGCGCGGACTTGAGTGGGACCGGGCAACCATGGACGCCCTCGGCGGCCGCGCCCTTCAAGACCACCTACGACGCTCAGGTGCGCCTCGCCGACCAGATGACTCGGCTCTACGAACTGCCGATACCGGTGATTGCCGCCGTCAATGGTGTGGCGGTTGGCGGGGGACTGGCGTACGCCCTGCATTGCGACATCCGAATCGCGGCTGAGCCCGCGCGATTCGGGTCGGTCTTCATCAAGGCTGGTTTCTCGTCAATGGACATGGGGACCAGCTATCTGCTGCCACGGATCGTCGGCGCCGGCGTGGCGCGCGAACTGATGCTCACGGGCCGCATCATCGACGCCGATGAGGCGCTTCGGATCCACCTGGTGCACGAAGTGGTGCCGACAGACACGCTGATGGATGCCGCCTGTGAGATAGCGCACAGCATCGCCGCCAATAACGCCTATGGGGTGTGGCAGACCAAGATCGGCCTCAATGCCGCTCTGGACGCGCCCAGTCTGCGCCACGCCAAGGAGATCGAGAACCGAACGCAGGTGTTGAGCAGCTTTACCAACAATCCCCGCGAAGCAGCGATTGCGCATCGGGAGAAGCGTACCCCGCACTGGGATCCCCTGTAAGGCTCAGACTTTCGCGATGACGTTCTCCGCGAACCATTCCAGGTTGCGGATCTTGGCGTCCAGCGGCTCGGTGTCGGGTCCGTTGATGTAGGGGATCCGGAATCCGACGATGACGTCGGTAACGCCTTTGTCCTCAAGGCGCTTCACGCCGTCGACGGTGAAGCCGTCGATCGAGATGACGTGGATCTGAAAGTCCTTGCCGGTCGTTCCCTCTTCCTCGCGGTAGCGGTTGAGCTTGGCGAGAAGTTCATCAAGGTCCTCTTCGCCACCGCCGTGCATCCAGCCGTCATTGCGGGCTGCGCGGCGGAGCGCGGCATCGGCGTGTCCGCCGATCAGAATCGGGATCGGCTCGGTGGGAGCCGGCGTCATCTTGGTCTTGGGGATGTCGTAGAACTCGCCGTGAAACTCGAAGTACTCACCGGTGGTGAGTCCGCGGATGATCTCGATGCACTCGTCCATGCGCTTGCCGCGTTTGGCGAACGGCACACCCATCAACTCGTAGTCCTCCGGCCAGGGACTGGTGCCCACACCGAGTCCGACCCGATTGCCGATTAGCGAGACCAGCGAGCCGGCCTGTTTGGCGACCAGGGCCGGCGGGCGGATTGGCAGTTTGAGGACGAAGAAGTTGAAGTGCAACGTGGTGGTGACCGCGCCGAGTGCGGCGGTGATCACGAAGGTCTCGATGAAGGACTTGCCATCGAGGAACTCACGGTTGCCGTCGGGGGTATAGGGATATTTGGCGTCGGATTCAAACGGATAGGCGACGCTGTCGGGGATCGTCATCGCGTGGTACCCGGCCGCCTCGGCCGCTTTGGCCAACGGAATGTAGTAGCTCGGGTCGGTCATGGCTTCGGCAAAAGTGAATCGCACCAGCCGATAGTAGAACCTGTTCTACTTTCCGTAGGCGGTTAGCCCACTACTCGCCTTCGGACTCACCCGACGTGCTGGTGGTGAGCGCATCACTCCACACTGACTCGGCACCGGAATGTCCGATTCGGTAGACCTGCGCGGAGGCGGCGACTGAGGCGGCGACCACGAAGACAGCGATGACTGCCGACAACCCCTTCGACAGAGTCCGTCCCCGGCTGTCGCGGACATGGGCAATCGCCAGCAGGATGGCGGCGACCAGCAATGCCTGCGCGAAGTAGATCATCGTGTCACCGAGTGCCGCATGCTTCTCGACCAGCTCGGACTCTTCGATGTTGTGCTCGAGCCACTCGCCGGCCTCGGCCGCGATCGGAGTCACCACGAGGGTGACCGCGGCCAGAGCCAGCACCAGCCACACCAGGCGCTGCCGCGCGG
>CALQLM010000231.1 GCA_943331415.1 Bifidobacterium breve | reverse complement strand
TACCACCGGTATGGATTCGCCCTCAATGCCGCAGGTATCGACCTGTGGGCGGTCGACCAATTCGGCCACGGCCTCTCCCCCGGCGAACGTGGCCAGCTCGGGACCATCGAGGAGAGCTCCGCCCTCGCCGATACGCTGACCACACTGGCTGAAAGAGAGCGCCCGGGAATACCGCTTGTGGCCCAGGGACATTCGTACGGTTCAGTGGTCACTCTGTTTCGCCTACTCGAAGATCCGCGACGGTACCGTGCCGGGGTGATCTCAGGTGCGCCATTAGTACCCATCGCCGAATTGGTCGATGCGAACACCTCGCTGAATCTTGATCTGCGCGGGTTGTCTGCCGACCCGTTTTATCTTGACTGCCTGGAGAACGATCCGTTGGCATTCACCGGAGCGGACGGCACCGCGCTGGCTCGTGAACTGGACCGAGGCTGGGACCGCTTCGGAGCAGAACTCCCAACGCTGGTCGTGCCGACGTTGGCGGTACATGGCGAGATCGACCCGGTCGCGTCGGTCGGTGCCGTACGCGCCTATTCCGAACAGATCCCCGCTCTACGCATCGCCGAATTCGCCGGGTCCCGCCATGACGTCCTCAACGACGTCACCCACCGCGACGTGGCCGAGTCGATCATCGGCTTCATCGACGAACACGCCTCACTACAGCCAGGTATCGGGCGTGGTGGCGGTGAGGAATGACTCCAGATCGTCGCGCCACTGCGCCGGGGTGTTCTTATCCGGTTCAATCCCGGTGTACTCACCGCGGTAAAACAGCAGCGGTCGGGGCTTGACCGCCGGGACTTCCGACAGTGACTGCACCGCACCGAAGACGACGAAGTGATCGCCGCCGTCGTGCACGGATGCCACCGTGCAGTCGATATGGGCCAGGGATCCGTCAAGGATCGGCGAGCCTAGATTCGACAGATGCCAGTCCACGCCGGCGAACTTGTCGGGCTCCCTGGAACCGAACCGCGCACAGACATCGCGCTGCTTTTCGGTGAGGACGTTGACGCAGAAGACGCCACTCGCCTCGATGGCCTGCCACGACCGGGACACCTTGGTGGGGCAGAACAACACCAGCGGAGGGTCCAGCGACAGTGCGGCGAAAGACTGGCAGGCAAACCCGTTGGGGGCGCCATCGTGCATGGTGGTGATGATGGTGATACCAGTACAGAACTGACCGAGCACATGCCGAAATGCACGCGGGTCGATCGGCTCAGCAGTCATATCGACCGCTATTGTGCGCGTGAACCGATAGTGAAGTCATGCCCCCACAGGCTGACCGCGGTGCTCTCCCGTGCGACCCAGTCATCGTCATCGACTTCGAGCCCCTCACAACCGAACTCGATATCGAACCCTCCCGGGGTCTTCATATAGAACGACAGCATCTTGTCGTTGACGTGCCGCCCCAGTGTTGCGGACATCGGAACGTTGCGTCGCAGGGCCCGGTCCAGGCAAAGCCCGACGTCGTCGCTTTCCTCCACCTCGACCATCAGGTGCACAACGCCACTGGGCGTGGGCATCGGCAGGAAGGCCAGGCTGTGATGACGCGGGTTGCAACCGAAGAATCGCAACCAGGCCGGCGGCCCGTCGGCCGGCCGGCCGACGACCTGCGGTGGCAACCGCATCGAGTCGCGCAGTGTGAAACCGAGGACGTCGCGGTCGAAGTGAAGCGACTCGGCATCGTCGGTGGTTGTCAGAACCACGTGCCCAAGCCCCTGCTCTGCGGTGACGAACTTGTGCCCGTACGGACTCACCACCCGACGGTGCTCGAGTGCGGCGCCGTGGAAAACCTCCAGTCCGTTTCCGGACGGGTCGACGAACCGAATCATCTCGTCGACACGACGGTCGGCCAACTCAGCTGCAGTGGCTTCCTTGAAGGGAATGCCCTCCTGATCGAGAGCGTTCCGGATCTCCTGTAGGCCTGCGGCATTCGCGCATTCCCAGCCCGCCTCCGAGAGCCGGTCATGGGTGCCCGGAACGATCACCAGTCGCGCGGGGAACTCGTCCATTCGCAGATACAGCGCGCCCTCAATGGCGCCTTTGCCCTCGACCATGCCGAGAACTTTCAACGCGTACTCACGCCACGCGGCCACATCGGTGGACTCGAACCGTAGATAACCCAACGAGCGGATGGGGCTCACGCCGTACCTCCGAGGAAGTCAATGGTCAGCTTGTTGAACTCGGTGAACTTCTCCAACTGGGCCCAGTGCCCGCACTGCCCGAATACGTGCAGTTGGACCCGGGGAATCTGCTTGAGCGCGACGAGTGCCCCATCAAGCGGATTGACACGGTCTTCGCGACCCCAGATCAGCAGCACCGGCTGGCGCAGTTTGTATACCTCGCGCCACATCATTCCGAGTTCGAAATCGGCTCCGGCGAATGACTTCCCCATGGCCCGCGCCGCGGCCAGTGACTCGGGCGCGCTGGCAATGGCGAAGCGCTCGTCGATCAGTTCCGGAGTGATGAGTTTCTGGTCGTAAACCATGATGCGCAGGAAGCGCTCCATGTTCTCCCGCGTCGGCTCAGCGGTGAAGCGGCCCAGTAACTTGACGCCCTCGGTGGGGTCGGGTGCGAAGAGGTTGACGGAGAGTCCGCCGGGGCCCATCAGCACCAGCCGACCAGCCCGGTCGGGGTTATCGAGTGCGAACCGCACTGCCGTGCCGCCGCCGAGCGAGTTACCTACCAGCGCGGGACGCTTGATGTCGAGGTGGTCGAACAGTGCCAGAACGGCATTGGCGCTGTAGCGGTTGTACTGCTCATGTTCGGTGTGCTTGTCAGAATGCCCATAACCGGGCTGATCGATGGCCAGCACGTGGAAGTGCTGTGCGAGGACGCCGATATTGCGCCCGAAGTTCGACCAGCTCGATGCGCCCGGACCACCACCGTGCAGCAGGACGACGGTGTTCCCGTTGCCGACACCGGCCTCGTGATAATGCAGGCGCATATCGCGGTCACCGGCACGCACCTCTGCGAACTTGGAGGTGGACTCGAAGGTTAGGTCCTGTTGAGACTGTGCCATGTGTTGATCCTGGGCCTCATGGATGAACGACGTCATCTAACCCTTAGACCATCGTGTCGCCGAGCGGCAGCCCGAACTCCTGGTTGCCGTACATGACGTACGCCCGCTCCGCGTCATTGGCGGCATGCACGCGACCCGCGTGGGCATCCCGCCAGAAGCGCTGCAGCGCTTGATCGCTGTTGAGAGCGGTTGCTCCGGCGGCCTCGAACAGCCTGTCGATGGAGGCGATGGCCCGGCCTGTGGCGCGAACCTGATCGCGACGGGCGCGAGCGCGCAACTCCATCGGCACCTCCTCGCCGGCACAAACCAGCGCGTACTCCTCGGCCAAGTTTCCCTTGAGCTGACGCCACGCGGCGTCGATATCGCTGGCGGCCTCGGCGATCCGGATCTTGCCGAACGGATCATCCTTGGCCTTCTCGCCGGCGAAGGCTGCACGCACCCGCTTGCCCTGATACTCGACGTGCGCGTTGTAGGCGCCGTAGGCCATCCCTACGATTGGCGTGGAGATCGTCGTGGGATGCATTGTGCCCCAGGGCATCCGGTACACCGGGGCGGTGTTGTTCTTCAGACCGCCTGCAGTGTGGTCATTCATCGCCCCGTACGACAGGAAACGGTGGCGCGGTACGAAAACGTCTTTGACAATCAGGGTGTTGCTACCGGTGCCCTTGAGCCCGACAACATGCCAGTCATCGCGGATCTGATAGTCGCCCAGCGGCATCAAGAAGCTGCCGAAGTCGACGGGACGGCCGTCTTTGATCACCGGACCACCAACGAAGGTCCATGTCGCATGGTCGCAGCCCGAGGACCAGAGCCAGGTGCCGTTGACCAAGTAGCCGTCGTCGACCACCGTGCCGACTCCCATGGGCGCGTACGACGAGGAGACCCGCACCGTCGGGTCGTCTGCCCAAACGTCGTCCTGGGCCTGCTGGTCGAACTGGGCGAGGTGCCAGTTGTGCACACCGAGAATCGCGTTCGACCAGCCTGTTGATCCGCACGCGCTGGCGATGCGGCGCACGGCCTCGAAGAACAGCGTGG
>CALQLM010000230.1 GCA_943331415.1 Bifidobacterium breve | reverse complement strand
CGGTGTTTCGGGTCAGCCTAGCCAGATCGCCCGACAGCCGATGTCACCCTTGGGGGCGGCAGGGGCGGACCCAGGTCAGGGAGGTGACCAGCGTTCCGGCACCCGTTTTGGCGTTGATCTCCCTGCCCCGGTATCCTGATCAGGTTGTCGGGTCACCCGCCCTGCGGTCGTTGGCCCTTATCCAAGATCTGAGGAGTTCGACATGGCTGCCGTATGCGACGTCTGCGGGAAAGGCCCCGGCTTCGGCAAGTCCGTGTCGCATTCGCACCGCCGGACCAACCGGCGCTGGAACCCCAACATTCAGACCGTGCGTGCCACGGACCGCCCCGGCGGCAATAAGCACCGGGTCAACGTCTGCACCTCCTGCCTGAAGGCCGGCAAGGTCACCCGCGGCTGATTGCCGCTCACGGCGAGGGCAGGCGCCAGTCAATCGGTTCGGCGCCCATCCCGACCAGCAACTCGTTGGCCCTGCTGAACGGTCGCGAACCGAAGAATCCCCTGCTCGCCGATAACGGCGACGGATGTGCCGACTCGATTACCGCGCATCTGCCCTCGGCCAGCATCGGCGTGAGCGTGGCCGCGTCACGTCCCCACAAAATCGCCACCATCGGCTCCCCGCGCGCCACCAACGCCCGGATGGCACATTCGGTGACGGCTTCCCAGCCCTTGCCCCGATGCGAGGCCGGGGTGCCCGCACGGACGGTGAGAACCCTGTTGAGCAGCAGGACACCGCGCTGCGCCCAGGGCGTAAGGTCGCCGCTGGCCGGGGCCGGGTAGCCAAGATCGGAGCTGTACTCGGCGTAGATATTGGACAGGCTGCGCGGCAGCGGACGCACGTCCGGAGCCACCGAGAAACTCAGACCCACCGCGTGGCCCGGCGTGGGATAGGGATCCTGGCCGACAATGAGTACCCGCACCGCCGCGAAGGGAAATGTGAAGGCGCGCAGGACATGAGAGCCCGTCGGGAGATAGCCCCGGTCGGCGGCGATCTCAGCACGCAGAAACTCACCCATCTGAGCGACCTGGTCGGCAACCGGCGCCAGCGCCGCCGCCCAGCCGGGCTCGACGAGCTCGCTCAGCGGCCGGGCACTCACGATTGACAAACTAACGTGCCGCTCGTTTCGACGTGCACTAAGTTATCTCAGGTGATCGTCTCAGCAACCCGCGCCATCGCGCGGTGGGTCTCCCCCGTCATGGCCGTTGCGGCGGTCGCCACCACCGTGTGCTCCGTCCAGCCGATGCAGTCCGGACCCGCACCGGCGGTACGTCTGGTCTCGGAATCCAACCCGTTGGCCGGAAAGCCCTTCTACGTCGATCCGATTTCGGTCGCGATGATGGCTGCGAAGAACGCCAATCCGCCGAACGCCACGCTGACCGCCATCGCCAACACGCCCCAGGCCTACTGGCTCGACCAGGCATTCCCCACCGCCACGGTCACCAACACGGTCTCGAGGTACGTCGGCGCCGCCCAGGCCGCCGGAAGTATGCCGCTTCTGGTTTTGTACGCCATCCCGCACCGGGACTGCGGAAGCTTCGCTGCGGGCGGGTTTGCCACGGGTGCGGATTACAGCCGCTGGATTGGCGCTGTCGCCGCCGGTCTGGGCTCAATGCCCGCGGCAATCATTCTGGAACCCGACGCCCTGAACATGGCCGACTGCCTGTCGGCCGATCAGCGCGAGGAACGCTACGGATTGATCCGATCGGCCGTCGACACGCTGACCCGCAACCCGGCTGCGGCCGTGTATATCGACGGCGGGCACTCGCGGTGGACGAGCGCCGAAGAGATCGCTGCCCGCCTCAACATTGTCGGGGTGGAGCGCGCGCGGGGTTTCAGCCTCAATACGACGAACTACTTCACCACCGAGGAGGAGATCGGGTACGGCGAGGCCGTGTCCGCTCTCACCAACGGTGCGCACTATGTGATCGACACCTCGCGCAACGGCGCCGGCCCTGCGCCGGATTCCGCACTCATGTGGTGCAACCCCAGAGGCCGCGCGCTGGGCGTACGACCCACCACGGACACCGCTGGCGCGCACGCCGACGCCTACCTGTGGGTCAAACGGGTCGGTGAATCCGATGGATCATGCAACCGCGGGGAGCCGCCGGCGGGTCGCTTCGTCAGCCAGTGGGCGCTGGAATTGGCACAGAACGCGGGTCAGTAAACCTGACTGGCAACTCGGCCTGGATCATCCCGGCTATCACCGCTTCGGCGAGCCTCTCCGGCACGGTCGTCGGCGGACTCGTCACCTACTGGGCGTCGAGGAGGAATCTGGACGTCACCTCGGAAGTCGATCGGGTCCGCAATCTGCGTGAAAAAGTGCGCGAGAGCGCGATCGAATTCATCGCTTCACTGCCCGACCATACGTTCCAACCGGTTGTCGACCTGATCGTCGCGCAGTGGGGCAGTGCGGCGGCCACTGCGCTGATCACCGCCAAAACCGACGACGAACTCGCCGAGGCCGCGAGAGCGATCAATCCGGCGATTGAGACCGGCGCGGGCCGCGGGGCGATTCTGTATCAGCTGTTCCGCAACACCGGAGTGCTTGATGAGTCCGGTTCTTACGCGGTGGAGAGTCTGTCCCAACTGCGACTGCTCGCTCCGGAGGACATTGCCAAGAGTGCTCACCGAGTTCTCTTCCGCAATTTTGCCCTACGTTTGACCGTCACCCTCGCACCGGACGCGACCGACCCCGCCAGGGATGCGTTGAATCGCGAGATCAATGACTTCTTCAATCGTGTACGCCACTTCATGTCGGTCGAAGATATGAATTTCGACTTCATCGACGAGGAATACCTCTCTGACATGTTCCCGGCTCTGCGGACGCCAGATGGAGGCGATGGTCGCCTGCTCAGTCGAATGACTGCCAGCCCCGCGGGCCAGTCCACCGAACCCCGTCCACCAGAACCTCAGCCGCACCGGCGGTGACGCTTCCGATCACCCGCCAACCCGGCGGCGGCGCGTTCGGGAAGCAGGCCACCAACGCGTGGTCCTCGCCGCCGCCCAGCACCAGCGTCCACGGATCGATATCGACAGCCTGGGCTGCCGCCGTCACCTCCTCGACATCGGCGCGCAGTGCCTCGCGATCGAGGTTGATCGTGGTGCCGGAGGCCTTCGCGATATGGCCGAGGTCAGCCAGTAGACCGTCGGAGACATCAGTCATGGCCTGTGCGCCTGCACAGGCGGCTACCACTCCCTGTCCGTAGGGCGGTCGTGGAACCAGATGGCGTTGCCGAAGATCCTCGAACTCATCAATTCCCGCGCTGCACAGGCGGAGCCCCGCCGCGGAGCGGCCCAATTCGCCGGCCACCGCGATCACCGACCCGGGTCGGGCTCCGCTGCGCAACACCGGGTCCCGGCCGCCCAGATCGCCCAGCGCGGTCACCGCGACCACCCACTGCGGGCTGGCGACCAGATCGCCGCCGACGATAGCCGCGCCGAGCAGACCCGCTTCGGCCCACATCCCGTCGCCGAGTTCGGCCACCTGTGTCGCCGAGGTGGCCGCCGGCGCGCCGAATCCGACCACGAAGGCCGACACCCGCGCACCCATCGCCTCGATATCCGCGGCGTTCTGCGCAATCGCCTTGCGGCCCACGTCATGCGGGCTGGACCAGTCGAGACGGAAATGACGACCCTCGACGAGCATGTCGGTGCTCACCGCAATCCGTCCGTCCGGCGCATCCACGACGGCGGCGTCATCGCCCGGTCCCACCCGTACTCCGGCCGGCCAGCGTCGTCCGGCATTCAGCCGGTCGATCACTGCGAACTCTCCCAGCTGCTGCAGCGTGGGGTCGGAGCCGTCTGCCACCGCGTCTCCTTGTTCCAGTCCCCGTGGGGCCCTGCGCTACCGTGAGGCTCGTCAGTCTAGGACCCGCGACCCCCGACATCGAGGAGACGAGGTGGCCGGCGACACCGCCGAGGAGCCGACCCACGGCCCCCTCTCTGATGCGCAGCCCGACGGTCCACCGCGCGCCCTGATCATCACCGCGCTCGTGCTCGCCGTCGCCGCCCTCGGCACGGTCTTGGGCATTGCCGCCACCCGGCGCCCGCCGGTCACGCCG
>CALQLM010000229.1 GCA_943331415.1 Bifidobacterium breve | reverse complement strand
GCGGATCCGGTCGCAGTTGACCGAATACGGTCTGGTGGCTGAGGACTTCGGTGGCGACACCATGTTCGTCGATATCTCGGCCAAGAATGGCGTCAATATCCAGGCGCTGGAGGAGGCGGTGCTGCTGACCGCCGATGCGGCGCTGGATCTCCGGGCCAACCCGAATATGGAAGCCCAGGGTGTCGCGATCGAGGCGCACCTGGACCGTGGCCGCGGCCCGGTGGCGACCGTGCTGATTCAGCGCGGCACGCTGCGGGTCGGGGACTCGATCGTCGCCGGTGATGCCTATGGCCGCGTCCGGCGCATGGTCGACGAGCATGGTGAGGACGTCGATGAGGCGACCCCGTCACGGCCGGTGCAGGTCATCGGCTTCACCTCGGTTCCCGGCGCCGGCGACAACCTGCTCGTCGTCGACGAGGATCGCATCGCCCGCCAGATCGCCGATCGACGCAGCGCGCGCAAGCGCAACGCTCTGGCGGCCCGGTCGCGCAAGCGGATCAGCCTGGAGGACCTGGAGTCGGCGCTCAAGGAGACCAGTCAGCTCAACCTGATCCTCAAGGGCGACAACTCCGGCACCGTCGAGGCGCTCGAGGAGGCCCTGCTCGGCATCGCGATCGATGACGAGGTGGAATTGCGTGTCATCGACCGTGGCGTCGGTGGCATCACCGAGACGAACGTCAACCTGGCATCGGCCTCGGATGCGATCATCATCGGTTTCAACGTCCGCGCCGAGGGCAAGGCCACCGAGCTGGCGAACCGCGAGGGCGTGGAGATCCGCTACTACTCGGTGATCTACCAGGCCATCGACGAGATCGAGAAGGCCCTCAAGGGCATGCTCAAGCCGATCTACGAGGAGCGCGAGTTGGGCCGTGCGGAAATCCGCGCGATCTTCCGGTCCTCGAAGGTGGGCAATATCGCGGGCTGCCTGGTGCAGTCGGGCATCATGCGGCGCAATGCCAAGGCGCGGTTGCTGCGTGACAGTGTCGTCGTCGCCGAAAACCTCACCGTCTCATCGCTGAAGCGGGAGAAGGATGACGCGACTGAGGTCCGCGAAGGCTTCGAGTGTGGTCTCACGGTGACGTACGCCGATATCAAGGAAGGCGACATCATCGAGACCTACGAACTGGTCGAGAAGGCGCGGGTCTAGGGGTCATGGCTGATCCGGCGCGGGCGAAACGGCTTGCCAAGCGCATCTCGACCATCGTCGCCTCGGCGATCGAGTACGAGATCAAGGATCCCCGGCTGGCCGGGGTCACGATCACCGACGCCAAGGTGACCGGCGACCTGCATGACGCCACGCTCTACTACACGGTCATCGGTCGCTCGCTGACCGAGGAGCCGGACTACGCGGGTGTGGCTACGGCATTGGAGAGCGCCAAGGGTGTGTTGCGCTCCAAGGTCGGGGCCGGCACCGGGGTGAAGTTCACACCCACCCTGGCCTTTGTGCGCGACACCGTTCCCGATGCCGCGCACCGTATGGAGGAATTGCTGGCCCGGGCCCGCGCCGCTGATGCGGACGTGGCCCGGATCCGGGTGGGTGCCACCCCGGCCGGGGACGCCCAGCCCTACCGGGTGGTCGCCGACGACGATCAGGCGGGCTCCGAAGAGGGTGACGACGATCGACTCGACGACTGAGATCGCTCCCGGCCAGAACCGTGTCGACGCCCGCGGCGCGGCACAGGTACTGGCCGGTGCCGGCTCGGTGGCGATCCTCTGCCACGTGCAACCCGATGCCGACACAGTGGGCGCGGGGCTGGCACTAGGTCTGGTTCTGGCCCGCGAGGGAGTCGAGGTGCAGGTGAGTTTCTCCGCGTCCGACACCCTGCCCGAGTCATTACATCGACTGCCCGGCTGCGAGCTCCTGGTGGCGCCCGCTGAACTTCGCCGTGATATCGATCTGGTAGTGGCCGTCGATGCGCCGAGTATCAACCGCCTCGGTGAACTCGCTCAGCTCGCGAGCGGACGCCAAGTGCTGGTGATCGACCACCACACGTCGAACACCTTGTTCGGAAGTGTCAACTTCGTTGATACGCAAGCAGATTCCACCACCATGCTGGTGGCTGATCTGCTCGATGCGTGGGACAGGGAGATCAGTCTCGACGTGGCCTGCTGGCTGTACGCCGGATTGAGTATCGACACCGGCTCATTCCGGTGGTCATCGCCGCGAGCGCTGCGATTGGCCGCGCGACTGGTGGAGATCGGCGTCGACAACGCCGCTATGAGTCGGCTCTTGCACGACACCCACCCGTTCGGATGGCTGCCACTGTTATCGCGGGTGCTCGCGACCGCACAACTGATTCCCTCGGCGGCCGCCGGTGGCGGGCTGGTCTATGCGATCGTCGGACACCCGGATTGGGAGACGCACCGCTCTGAAGAGGTGGAGAGCATCGTCGATGTTGTGCGCACCACCGCGGAGGCCGAAGTGGCAGCGGTGTTCAAGGAGACGGCGCCGAAGCAGTGGTCGGTTTCCCTGCGTGCCAAAAGTTTTGACCTGACACCGGTGGCGACCGGCTTCGGCGGCGGCGGCCATATCCTGGCAGCCGGCTATTCCACCGAGGGGCCGATTGAGGATGTGGTGGCGGCGCTCACCGCCGCTCTTGGCTGATCGGAGCGCGCGCGAGCCGTCGCTGGAGCGGCGCATCGCCGCGCTGGCCTTCCCTGCACTCGGCGTACTCGCCGCCGAACCGATTTAGTTGCTCTTCGATATCGCCGTTGTCGGCCGACTGGGCGCGCTGAGCCTCGCGGGACTGGCGATCGGCGGCCTGATCGTGTCGCTGGTGGGCTCGCAACTGACATTTCTGTCCACGGCCACAACCGCACGCTCAGCCCGCTTCTATGGCGTTGGTGACCGTGCCGCTGCTGTTGCGGAGGGGGTGCAGGCGACCTGGCTGGCGATCGGTCTGGGACTTGCGGTCGTGGCCGTGGTGCAACTGGTGGCCGAGCCCGTGGTCTCGATCATCGCGGGTCCGGGTGCTGGTGCAGAGATCGCCGCCGCCGCGCTGCCCTGGCTGCGGATCGCCATCCTCGCGGTGCCCGCGATCCTCATCTCCCTGGCCGGCAACGGGTGGATGCGCGGCATCCAGGACACCGTTCGACCGTTGCGCTACGTACTGATCGGCTTCGGTGTCTCGGCGGTGTTGTGCCCGCTGCTGGTCTACGGCTGGCTCGGCCTGCCGCGCTGGGGTCTGGCCGGATCAGCGGTGGCGAACCTGGTGGGGCAGTGGCTGGCAGGGTTGTTGTTCTGCCGGGCGCTGCTTTCCGAACGAGTGCCGCTGCGCCCCGATGGCACGGTGCTTCGCGCCCAATTGGTGATGGGGCGCGATCTGGTGTTACGCACCATGGTCTTTCAGGCCTGCTTCGTCTCGGCGGCGGCGGTGGCGGCCCGGTTCGGTGCGGCCGCCCTGGCGGCCCATCAGGTGGTGCTGCAGCTGTGGAGTTTCCTTGCGCTGGTGCTGGATTCGCTGGCGATCGCGGCCCAGTCTCTGGTGGGCGCAGCTCTGGGTGGTGGTGACACCCGGTATGCCACCCGAGTCGCCTGGCGGGTGACGGTGTTCTCGGCGATCACCGCCGTCGGTCTTGCGGCGGTGCTGGCGGTGGGCGCATCGGTGTTCCCGTCCCTGTTCACCGGTGATCGTGCCGTGCTCGACTCGATCGGCGTGCCGTGGTGGTTCCTGGTCGCCCAACTGCCGGCCGCCGGGGTGCTGTTTGCACTCGACGGGGTGCTGCTCGGAGCCGGTGACGCCACCTTCATGCGCAATGCGACGTTGGTGGGCGCACTGCTTGGGTTCCTGCCGCTGACGTGGCTGTCGCTGGTGTTCGGCTGGGGCTTGGTCGGCATCTGGTCAGGACTGACCGCCTTCATTGGGCTGCGCTTGATCCTGGGCATCTGGCGCGTGACATCCGGGCGTTGGAAGGTGTCGGGCACGGGCTAGATGCCGGGCTTAGGTGACCTGCGCCCGGCTCACTCTGATTGCCGGGCCTGCGCCCGGCTCACTCTGATTGCCGGGCCTGCGCCCGGCCGCGGTCCATCACGGACGCGCGGCTGGCGGCGATATCGTCGCCCGTGGC
>CALQLM010000228.1 GCA_943331415.1 Bifidobacterium breve | reverse complement strand
TCCTCTTTCCCCGGGGCCTGAAACGCAAACCGACGCCCGACCTCGCATACGCGAGTGACGGGCGTCGGTGGTGAAGCTAGCTCTCAGCCGGCGTCGCGTCGGACTCAGGCGCCTCGGTGGTCTGCTTCGACCCCGGCCGCTTGCCGTAGCGCTTCTCGAAGCGGGCGACTCGGCCGCCGCTGTCGAGGATCTTCTGCTTGCCGGTGTAGAAGGGGTGGCACTGGGAGCAGACCTCAACCACGATGTGGCCGCTCTCCTTGGTGCTTCGGGTCTGGAACGAATTACCGCAGCCGCAGACCACGGTGGTCTCGACGTACGCGGGATGAATGCCGGTCTTCATGGTGTCCTCTGCGAGTAGTGGTCGCCGGGTCGCCGACTGGATGGAATTCCCGTGGGCGTGAACCGGTACCTGAGGTTTCTCGCTACCGATTATGCCAGGTCGGATGCCCGCAGCCCAAACGGCCGGTACTGCCCCCCGCGACCCTCGCGGTGCCACAGCACACCGGAGGGCACGTCAAGGCCCTGGGCGCTCAAGGTCCGCTTGACGATCTTGTTGGTCGCCGTGACCGGCAGATCGTCTGCCAGCCACACATATCGAGGCCAGGCCTTCGGTGACAGATCAGACTGCTGGCCGAGAAAGGTGCCGAACTCCTCCGGCGTGAGCGATGCACCGTCTGGGAGTACTACCGCCGCCATCACGGCATCGCCGACCTGCTGGTCGGGAACGGCATAGACGGCGACCCGGTTGATCGCCGGTAGCCGGAGCAGGACCCGTTCGATAGGTGCGGTCGTGAGATTCTCGCCATCAACCCGCAACCAATCTCCGGTGCGGCCGGCCAGGTAGATCCAGCCGTCGTCGTCGCGGTAGGCCAGATCGCCGGACCAATACATGCCATGACGGAGTCGATCGCTGGTTGCCTGCGCATCGTTGTAATAGCCACCGAAGAGTCCGGCGCCATCTGCGTTGACGATCTCGCCGATCGCTTCGTCGGGATTGGCCAGGGCGCCATCGTCGTCAAAGACTGCCGCCGGGCATTCAGTAACGGTATCCGGGTCATAAATCGCCACGCCCGGAAATCCGCGGCCGACAGAACCGGACGGGCAGTCACCATCGCGCGTGATAATCACCGCACCTTCGGTGGAGCCGAAGCCGTCCCACACCGTGCACCCGAAACGTCGGCCGAAGTCGGCGATATCGCGTTCGGCGGCCTCGTTGCCGAATGCGATGCGAAGCGGGTTGTCGGAATCGTCGGGGCCCTCAGGTGTGGCCAGCACATAGGCCAACGGCTTACCGACGTAGTTCATGTAGGTCACGCCGTAGTGCCGGAGATCGCTGAGAAGACCAGAAGCAGAGAACGTTGCCGGCACCATCGCGGCACCGGAAGTCAGGGCCACCGACCAGCCGGCCATGAGTGCATTGGAGTGAAATAATGGCATCGACAGATAGCACACATCATCATCCGTGACCGAAAAGCGCTGTGTGAGAGAACCTCCAGAGAACGGCACCATCATGTGTGCGACCCGAACCGCCTTGGGCTCGCCACTGGTACCGGATGTGAAAATCAACATGAAGGTATCGCCTGCCGCCACTTCGCGGTGGGGCGTCAACTCGCCTGCCGATGCCACCAGCGCAGCCCACTCGACGGAATCGACGTCGAAAACCTGCACACCGGGAAGGTCCAGACCCTCGATCAGACCGCGGTGCACTTCGTCGGTGAGCAGGATCTGACAGTCAGCACGCGTGATATCGCGAGCCAACCCGTCACCGCGCCGGGTCGTATTGATGCCGCACAGGATGTAGCCACCGAGGCCCGCCGCCGCCATCGCGGTGAGCATCTGCGGGGTGTTACCGAGCAGTGTGCCCACGTGCAACGGACGGGCCGAGTCGGCCACATCGATCAACGTCGCGGCGTGGCGCGCGGACTCGGCCACATGCTCGCGCCACGTCCACACCCGGTCGTGGTACTTCACCGCGGGTCCGGAGTCGGCGGTACGTTCGCGGAGCAACTGCTGGACGGTGTCAGGCACGGTCACCATGTAAGCGCATCAGCGGGCACACCTTCAAACCCCGTCGCTCAAACCCTGTCGCTGCGGCCAGCTCGTTGCTGAGAGCCCACATGCCAGAATGGGCAACCATGGACATCCGCAGACGCCGGTACCTGACTTCGCTGCTGGCTTTCGCCGCGTGCGGCGCTCTCGCCGCGTGCGCCGGACCGAATGGGCAACCGTCGTCGGCGTCGGGCAGCAGTTCCACAACCGCCCGTGGGAATACCACCGACACCTCGAATGGCAGGAGCTACAACATCATCCGGTCGGCGTCCAGTGATGGAACCGACGACGGAAAGGGCCGCTGGACATTGAGCGTCGACACCATCTCCGGCGGAGACGCCCGAGTGGCGGAGGCTTTCAACAGCGCCGTATTGACCGCGGCCGAACAACAGCTGGAACCAGTCAAACGCGATGCCGATCCGGACGGAACGTGGAGTTTCGACACTGACCCGACGATCTTCTTCGGCGGAGCGTCGGTATCGGAGCTCATCAGTGGGCTCTACGTTCATGTACCGTCCGCCCACCCGGTCAACTATGTGAGCACCGTGGTGATCGACTCCCGATCCGGCACCCCGATCACGCTGAAGGATCTGTTCACCGATGAGCAGGCCGGCCTGAAAAGGCTCTCCACACAGACCAAATTGTTGTTACCCGCAGTGATGGGTGCCGACACGACGCCGATGCCCGATGAGCCCGGCAATGCCCCGGAGGCAGCCAATTTCGCCAACTGGATCCCCCAGCCGGAGGGATTGGAGATCCACTTCGCCGATTATCAGTTCGCCCACGGCACTCCGGTAATCACCGTGCCCTGGTCGGCACTCGATGATCTGCTGGCACCGGGAATGGCTGCCTTACGAGCGCCCTGACGTCGAACTAGTCGGAGTTGTCGAACTAGTCGGAGTCCATGGAGCCCGGTGCCGTCTTGGACACCTGCACCAGGAACTCGTAGTTGGTCTTGGTCTTGCGCAGCTGACTCATCAGTAGATCAATGGCCTGATGCGAATCCAGCCCGGACAACACCCGTCGCAACTTGTGCACGACCGCGAACTCGTCGGTCGAGAGCAGCAACTCGTCCTTGCGGGTGCCGGAGGGATTGACGTCGACAGCCGGGAACACCCGACGCTCGGCGATCTTGCGATCCAGCTTCAGTTCGGCGTTGCCGGTGCCCTTGAACTCCTCGAAGATCACCGTGTCGCCGGTGGAACCGGTCTCAACCATGGCGGTGGCGATGATGGTCAGGGAGCCGCCGTGTTCGATATTGCGGGCGGCCCCGAGGAACCGCTTCGGCGGGTAGAGCGCTGTCGAGTCGACACCGCCGGACAGGATGCGTCCCGACGCCGGTGAGGCGTTGTTGTAGGCGCGGCCCAGGCGGGTGATCGAGTCGAGCAGCACCACGACATCCTTGCCCTGCTCCACCAGTCGCTTCGCGCGCTCGATGGCCAGCTCGGCGGCCTGGGTGTGATCCGACGGCGGGCGGTCGAAGGTGGAGGCGATGACCTCACCCTTGACCGAGCGCTGCATATCGGTGACTTCCTCCGGTCGCTCGTCGACGAGCACGACCATCAGGTGGCATTCCGGGTTATTTCGAGTGATCGCGTTGGCGATGTCCTGCATGATCGTTGTCTTGCCCGCCTTGGGCGGCGAGACGATCAGGGCACGCTGACCCTTGCCGATCGGCATGATGAGGTCGATGACGCGGGTGGTCAACTTCTCCGGAGTGGTCTCCAGGCGCAGCCGCTGATTGGGGTAGAGCGGAGTCAGCTTGCCGAACTCGGGACGCTTGCGGGCATCCTCGACCGGGCCGCCATTGACGCTGTCGAGGCGCACCAGTGGATTGAACTTCTGGCGCTGGTTGTTCGAGTCGCCCTCTTTCGCTACTCGCACCGCGCCGGTGACGGCGTCGCCACGGCGCAGCCCGTTCTTGCGGACCATATTCATCGAGACATACACGTCATTGGGGCCGGCCAGATAGCCCGAGGTACGCACGAAGGCGTAGTTATCGAGAACGTCAAGGATGCCGGC
>CALQLM010000227.1 GCA_943331415.1 Bifidobacterium breve | reverse complement strand
CGGTTGTCATAACGGATCACCCGATAGCCCTGGTTTACCAGTCGCTCACAAAATCCCTTGCGCCACAACAACAATTGCGCACCAAGACCCATGATCAGGAGCACCGGCGGATCACCGGGATCACCCATATCTTCGTAGTGGATCTCGAGATCGTCCTCGGCGATGGTTCCTGGGATGCGTGCGGTGCCGCTGCGGATGTCCACGTCAGACTTCGACGTCGCTCTGGTGTTCCCGACTGACCTCGACCATGAAGTTGGCGAAGTACCCCGTGAGCTCCGGGTCGCTCATCATCTGCCACTTGGGCGCCAGCAGCTTCATGTAGCGCTCGACATAGAGGAACTGCTTGCCGATCAACACCAGCTCTCGCGGGAGCTTCACGTCATAGGCATCGGCGAGAGTGGAGAGCTGGCGGCCGATATCGGCATAGGACATATCGCCCAGACTCTTCAGTGTCAGCGGGGCGGCGAACGCCTCGAGATCCTTGGCTGCCTCCGGCTCGGGTTTGGTGTTTCCCACTGCGCCCATCAGAACGAGAATCTTGCCGGCCGCGGCATGATCCTTCTTGACCAGCAACGCGTAGACGAGTTCGCGCAGCAGCCACCGCTCACGCGGGTCGATGCGGCCCATGATGCCGAAGTCCAGGAACACGATCCGACCCTTGGCGTCCACGAGCAGGTTGCCCGCATGCAGGTCGCCGTGGAACAGACCGTGCCGTAGACCGCCCTCAAAGGTGCTGAACAGCAACGCCTTCACCAGTTCGGTGCCGTCGAAACCCTGCTTGCGAATGGCGGCGATGTCATCGATACGCACGCCATGCACCCGCTCCATGGTCAGCACCCGCTCACTGGTGAACTCCCAGTGCACATCGGGCACTTTGATATTGCGGCCCAGCGGCGAGCTGTGCAGGCCCGACACCCAGGCCTCCATTGACTGCGCCTCGATGCGGAAGTCGAGTTCCTCGGCGAGGTTGTCGGCGAAGTCGGCCACCACATCCTTGGCGGAGAGCCGACGCCCGGTCTTGGCGAGTTCGGCCACCTGGGCGAAGCGCTTGAGGATCTGAAGGTCGGCGGCCACCCGGCGCCGGATACCCGGGCGCTGGATCTTAACGACGACGTCCTCGCCGGTGTGCAGGGTGGCGAAGTGCACCTGGGCGATCGACGCCGAAGCGAACGGTTCCTCATCGAAGCTGGCGAACAGCTCCGAGGGATCGGCACCGAGTTCGGCGGCGAGCAGCTTGTGCACCTCGGCGGTATTGGCCGGCGGCACCGAGTCCAGCAGGCTGCGGAACTCTTTGGACAGCTGCTCGCCGAATGCACCCGGGCTGGAGGCGATGATCTGGCCGAACTTGACGTAGGTGGGGCCGAGGTCGGCGAAGGTCTTGGGGATCTCGCGGATGACCTTGTCACCGAGACTGCCTTTGCCCGCCAGCTTGCTCAGGACTCGGGCGCCGGTCCGGGTGAGCTGCCAGCCGGTCGCGCCGAAACGGGCCGCCTCGACCGGCAACGGCACCCGATCGAGCTTGGCGACCTGGCGATCAGTGGAACTCATTCTTGGCATTGTGCCAGTTGGGGCATATCAGCCACTAATCCCTGGGACGCCCATCACAGCCCCCCACGCGGTGTGACGCGCGTAGATTGCTGGCGTGCAGGTGACCTCGGCGCAATCCACCGAACTGTTCGTCGGAGACCCCGCAACGCCACTGCAGGTGGTGCGCGTCGGATATTCCGGTGCCGCGGGGTCTGTTGCTGTGCGGGTAGCCGGCGATGGATTGAGCAGCGACCGGGTGAGCGTCGGGGGCGACGGGACCGTCGAGGTGCCGGTGCAGGTCGAGGACCCCGTGCCGGGGGACCGGCGGGTGGCTCGGGTGCTGGGCGGCGCTGAGAAGTTCGCGTTCGAGTTCGTCGTCGCCGAACCCGGCTGGACGATGTACATGATCAGTCACTTCCACTACGACCCGGTGTGGTGGAACACCCAGGGCGCCTACACCAGCCTGTGGACCGAGGACCCGCCCGGCCGGTGCAAGCAGAACAACGCTTTCGCTCTCGTCGCCGCCCACCTGGAGATGGCCCGACGGGAACCGGTCTACAAATTCGTGCTGGCCGAGGTCGACTATCTCAAACCCTATTTCGATGCCCACCCCGAAGATCGCGCTGATCTTCTGCGCTTTATCGCCGAGGGTCGCGTCGAGGTGATGGGCGGTACCTACAACGAACCCAACACCAACCTCACCGGACCGGAAACCTCGATCCGGAACTTTGTGCACGGCATCGGTTTTCAGCGCGATGTGCTGGGTGCGAACCCGGCCACGGCCTGGCAACTCGACGTTTTCGGCCATGACCCGCAGTTTCCGGGCATGGCCGCAGACGCGGGACTGACGTCATCGTCGTGGGCGCGCGGGCCGTATCACCAGTGGGGGCCGATGGCCGCCACAACAGATGGACACAGTGGCGATCCGCGCCGAATGCAGTTCCGCAGTGAGTTCGAGTGGATTGCACCGTCGGGGGTGGGTCTGCTGACCCACTACATGCCGGCGCACTACGCGGCCGGGTGGTGGATGGACTCCTCGACATCGCTGGCCGAGGCCGAAGCCGCTACCTACACGCTGTTCTCCGAACTGAAGTCGGTGGCGCTGACTCGCAATGTGCTGCTGCCGGTCGGCACCGACTACACCCCGCCCAACGCCTGGGTCACCGATATCCATCGCGACTGGAACTCCCGCTACACCTGGCCGCGGTTCGTCTGTGCGATTCCGTCGGACTTCTTTACCGCGGTGCGCGCCGAACTCGCCGAGCGCGGTGCCACCGCCTCGCCGCAGACCCGCGACATGAACCCGATCTACACCGGCAAGGACGTCTCCTTCATCGACACCAAACAGGCCAATCGTGCCGCCGAGGATGCGGTGCTCGGTGCGGAGCGGTTCGCTGTGTTCGCCAGCCTGCTCTCCGGTGCGCGCTATCCGGAAGCCGCGCTGGCCAAGGCTTGGGTGCAACTCGCCTGGGGCGCTCACCATGATGCGATCACCGGAAGCGAGTCCGACCAGGTGTATCTTGACCTGCTGACGGGCTGGCGGGACGCCTGGGAGCTGGGGACGGCCGCACGGTCAGCATCGTTGGAGATGCTGTCCCGGGCGGTGGGTACTTCGGTGCGTTCGGTGGTGGTGTGGAATCCGTTGGCGCACAACCGAACAGATATCGTCACCGTCCATCTCGATGAACCGGTGGGTCCGGCTGCACAGGTGCTCGATGCCGATGGAACCGCCGTGGCGGCGCTGGTCGAAGACGGCGGCCACTCGGTGAGTTGGCGGGCCGAGGGTGTGGGCTCGCTGGGCTGGCGGACCTATCGGCTTTCCGATAGCAGCGTGCCGTGCGGGTGGGAGCCTGTCTCTGGAGTGTCGATCGCCAACGAGTTCCACCGACTTCGCGTTGACCCGGCCCGCGGCGGCACCGTCGCCTCTCTGGTCGAGATCGACTCCGGACGGGAGTTGATCGCCGACGGGGGCGCGGGCAACGAACTCGCGGTCTATGAGGAATACCCGGCACACCCCGAGGCCGGCGAGGGACCGTGGCATCTGTTGCCGACCGGACCGGTGCAATGCTCCTCGGCCGCACCCGCGGAATCCGTCGAGGCCTACCGCAGCCCACTGGGCGAGCGGATCGTCGTCCGCGGGGCGATCGGAGAGGTGCTGCGCTACACCCAGACGCTGACGTTATGGCACGGCGTCGACCGGGTGGACTGCCGCACCGTCATCGACGAGTTCACCGGGGCGGACCGCCTGGTGCGACTGCGCTGGCCGTGCCCGGTGCCCGGTGCGCTTCCGGTCAGCGAGGTCGGCGACGCCGTTGTGGGCCGCGGCTTCGGGCTGATGCACGATCACCAGACCGGGGAGGACCGCGCTGTCGATACCGCCGCGCACCCGTGGACCCTGGACAACCCCGCACACGGCTGGTTCGGATTGTCCTCGGCCACCCGCATCAGGGTCGGGTCGGCGACCCGGGCGGTATCGGTGGCCGAAGTCATCGCCGCGACCGAATCCGACGAGACGGCGCGTGATCTTATGGTCGCGCTGGTGCGGGCCGGGG
>CALQLM010000226.1 GCA_943331415.1 Bifidobacterium breve | reverse complement strand
GTTTCCTGGCTGAGGACCACGCTCTGCGACTGCTGAACCTACGGCGGGCAGTCCGCAGCATTGAAGGCGCCGGCCCCGGTCCGGAGGGCAATATCACCAAACTCAAACTGGCCGATCACTTTCAGGAACAGGGCGCTATCGCGGCCTCGCTGGTGGGTCCGGATCTGGCCTTGGAGGACGGCGAGGGCGCACTGGCATCCCGGGCGGCCATGGGTGCCCGGGGTATGGCCATCGCCGGTGGCACCTCGGAGGTCGCTCGCAACCAGATCGCCGAGCGCATCCTCGGTATGCCTCGCGATCCGCTGATCAAGTAGCGGCGGCGGGGCGGCGGTCGCACTACCGGGTGAGTTCGTCGAGAAACTCCCCGGCGGCCTCGATATAGGTGTCGACATCGGCCTCGGTGATGGCATAGGACACCGACGGCCCGGCGGTGGCGATGGAGTCCCAGATGCCGCGGTTGAGTAGGAAGACCTTGCGGGCGTCTGCCAGGGGCAGCACGATCGAGTCGTAGCTCTGTGCTCCGGTGCGCGGAGCCTCAGGCGTGAGGCGGAACTGGATACGTCCGCCGAGTCGATCGATGGTCCACGGGAGGCCGACCCGGTCGACCTCCCGCTGCAGTCCGCTCTGCAGCCGTTGACCCAGCGCGTCGACGCGCCGGCCCGCTTCGGGCGTGAAGATCTCGGCGAGCCCGACCCGTGCCGCCGCCATGGACAGCGCATTGCCATACAGGGTGCCGCCCACGGCCAGACCGTACCCGTCACCGGTGTCGACGAGGCCGGGGTCGTTGTCACGGTGTGCGGTGACAACGGCGGCGATGGCGTCGGTCATCCCGATCACGCCTATCGGGACGCCGCCGCCGATTCCCTTGCCGCCGGTGAGCATGTCCGGCTCGAGGCCGAAGGCGATGGTGCCGCCGCCGTGGACGGCGAACTGAACGTGCGTCTCGTCGACGATGAGAACGGCGCCGGCTGCGCGCACATCGGTGTTCAGCGACCCGACGAACTCCGGTGTCGGCAGCACCAGACCGCAGTTGGTGAGCGCGGACTCGACCAGAACTGCGGCGACGTCACCGCGGGACAGCCGGGCGCGCAGGGCGTCGGGGTCGTTGTAGGGCAGGGCGTCGGAGGTCTGTGCCGTGGCGGGGTCGAGGCCGCTCAGGTCGGGGTCCATGTCCTCGCCGCTGCCGCGCGACCACAGCGTCTGGTCGAGGTGGCCGTGGTACTTGCCGTCGAAGACGAGCACGGTCGAGCGCCCGGTCGCCACCCGGGCGATGCGAATGGCGTCGGTGTTGGCACCGGTCGCAGAGAGGGTGAACTGCCACTGCGGAAGGCCGAAACGCTCGGTGAGTAGCCGGCACACCTCCACGGTGTCGGTGGTCGGCAGCAGGAAGTGGTTGCCCAGCAGAGCCTGGTCGTGGATCGCGCGCACGATCGGCTCCGGGGCGAACCCGGCCGGCATCGCCAGATCGCAGGCATTGAAGTCCAGATAGATGTTGCCGTCCAGATCCTCGAACCGCGATCCCGATCCCCGGACGGCAACGACCGGGGCATGGCGATATAGCGAGCGCATCCAGGCCATCGGGACGCCGCCCGGCATCACCCGCTCAGCGTCAGCAAGCCACTGGGCTGACCGTGGAGTGCGCTCACCGAACGTCTTGAGTTCGCGGTCAATCATCGTGCGCGCACTCTGGATCAGTGCGTCGTCGACGTGAGCGTAGGTGGATGTGCTCATGGTGGATCTCCTCTCGTGTTCCCGGCTAGGTCGCGCGAGCGAAGTCGCGCAGCCAGGCGAACCATTCGTCCATACCCTCGCCGGTGCGGGCGCTCACCGGCAAGATCCTCGCGCCGGGATTGACCTCGCGCACTCGGGAGATGTAGGTGTCGACATCGGCGTCGAGGTGTGGCACCAGGTCGATCTTGTTGAGCCGCACCACGTCAACGGATCGGAACATCACCGGGTATTTCAGTGGTTTGTCCTCGCCCTCGGTCACCGAGTAGACCATGGCCTTGGCGTGCTCACCGACGTCGAATTCGGCCGGGCACACCAGGTTTCCGACGTTCTCGACGATCACCAGATCCAGCGTGTTCAGGTCCAGGCCGCCGATGGCCCGGTTCACCATGGGCGCATCGAGGTGGCATTCGCCGCCGAAACCGTTGTTGGTATTCAGCAATGAGATCTGCGCGCCTCGGCCGGCGAGCTTGGCGGCATCAAGATCGGTGGCGATATCGCCCTCGATGATTCCGATGGCGAATTCACCCGCCAGCTCATCAAGAGTGGCACCCAGCACCGTGGTCTTGCCCGAACCCGGTGAGCTCATCAGATTCAGCGTCCGGATGCCGTTGCTCTCGAATGCCTTGCGGTTGATATCGGCACGGTTGTCGTTCTCGGCGAAGATCGCCTCCAGCACCTCGATGCGCTCGGTTCCGGTGGCGTAGCCACTGTGATCGCCGTGCCCATGGTCCTGGTTGTGGTCATGGTCGTGCCCATGGTCATGATCGTGATCGTGGCTGTGTTCGGTGCCGTCGTCGTGGCGGTGGAATCGACCCATAGCAACAACTCTAGCTAGGTCACATCGACGGAGGTGACCATAAACTCTTCGCCGTGCACCACGGCGACATCGGCACTGCCGCACTGCGGGCAGGCCACCGAGAACCGGGACTCGATCTGTGACTGCTGCCCGCACCCGTGACATTTCACCTCGGCGGGGATGAACTCCAACTCCAGTTCAGCCCCGGGCATGTCCTCGTCGTCGCGGATGATCGTCCAGCAGAACGCCAGCGAATCCGGCACTACCTGTCGCAGTGCTCCGACCCGCACCCGCACCACATCGACGCGCCGGTCGCCGGCATGGGTCTTGACGACCCCGGCGATCGCCCGGCACAGCGACAACTCATGCATCGGCAGAACCCTACGACTACCGTGAACGCGGTGTCCGTAAGGGTTCGCCTCGACATCACCGGTGTGGTGCAGGGGGTGGGATTTCGCCCGGCCGTCGCACGGATCGCCGCCGAGTTCGCCCTCGGCGGGTGGGTCTACAACGACGCCGGATCGGTGCACTGTGAATTCGAGGGATCGGCCGCCGACGTCGAGGCCGCGGTCAGCGCACTGCAGGATCGTCCGCCGCCGATGGCCCGCATCGACACCCTGGCAGTCACGGCGGTGCAGACCCGTGGAGAGGCGGGATTCGCCATCATCGCCAGCCGGACCGGTGACGACGGCCGGACCCTGGTGCCACCGGATATCGCGATCTGTGCGGACTGTCTGCGGGAGATGCGCGATCCGGCCGACCGCCGGTACGGGCATCCGTTCATCACCTGCACCAACTGCGGGCCGCGCTATACCGTCATCACCGATCTGCCCTACGACCGTCCGGCCACCACCATGGCGGGCTTCCCGATGTGCGAACCGTGCGCAGCGGAATACGGGGACCCGACTGACCGCCGCTATCACGCCCAGACCATTGCCTGCCCGGACTGCGGGCCTCGGCTGTCGTCCTCGCTGGAAGATGCGGCCGGTGCGCTGATGACGGGGAGCGTGGTCGCGATCAAAGGTATCGGCGGATTCCACCTCGCGTGCCGCGCCGACGGCGGGGCTGCGGTCGCTGTGTTACGGACCCGAAAGAACCGGCCCGCCAAGCCTTTTGCGGTGATGGTCGCCGATCTTGAAGCGGCGCGGGAGATCGCCGAGATCGATGACGCCGCCGCCGCCGCGCTCACGTCGCCGAGCGCACCGATCGTTCTGGTGCCCGGCAAGCCGGGTGCCGTCGCCGAGTCGGTGGCGCCGGGTCTGGCCGACCTCGGCGTGATGCTGGCCTACTCGCCGATTCATCATCTGCTCTTCGACCATCTCGGACGGATTCCGCTGGTGATGACGTCGGCCAACCAGGGCGGGTCGCCGATCGTGTTCCGCGATGAGGACCTGAACTGGATCGACGGCCTGGCCGATGCGGTGCTCACTCACGATCGGCCGATACACGTCCCCTGTGAGGACTCCGTGGTCACCATCGACGACGAGGGCGGGGAGGTGCCGTTGCGCCGATCGCGGGGATACGCGCCGCTGCCGGTCGCGGTGCCCGCTACC
>CALQLM010000225.1 GCA_943331415.1 Bifidobacterium breve | reverse complement strand
GTCGTCCTTGTTGATTTTGCGGCCGGCCTTCGCGCCCTCTTCCAGCCGGATGTCGCGCTCCCGATCGGAGTAGACGAACTCGGGTTCACTGCGCTGCCACTTCAACTTGTACAGCGGCGGCTGAGCGAGGAACACGTGGCCGTTCTCGATCAGAGGACGCATGAACCGGAACAGCAGCGTCAGCAACAGGGTGGTGATGTGCTGTCCGTCGATATCGGCGTCGGCCATCAGCACGATTTTGTGGTAGCGCAGTTTGGCCAGATCGAACTCGTCGTGGATACCGGTGCCCAGAGCGGTGATGATGGCCTGGACTTCAGTATTTTTCAGAACCCGGTCGATACGGGCTTTCTCGACGTTGATGATCTTTCCGCGCAACGGAAGGATTGCCTGGAACATCGAGTCGCGGCCGCTCTTGGCCGAGCCACCGGCTGAATCACCCTCGACGACATACAGTTCGGACTTCGAGGGGTCCGTGGAACGGCAATCCGCCAGCTTGCCAGGCAGACCACCGAGGTCCGTGGCGCTCTTGCGGCGTACCAGTTCGCGCGCTTTACGGGCTGCGATTCGGGCCTGGGCCGACGAAACCGCTTTGTTCACAACGGTTTTGGCATCAGTCGGGTTGGATTCGAACCAGTGGTTCAGTTGCTCGTTGCAGATTCGCTGAACGAAAGACTTCACTTCGGTGTTGCCCAGCTTGGTCTTGGTCTGGCCCTCGAACTGGGGCTGTGAGACCTTCACTGAGATCACCGCGGCGAGACCTTCGCGGATATCGTCACCGGTGAGGTTGGCGTCTTTTTCCTTGAGGAGTTTTTTGTCTTTGGCGTACTTGTTAACCACGCTGGTCAACGCCGCCCGGAAACCTTCCTCGTGCGTGCCGCCCTCATGGGTGTTGATCGTGTTGGCGAAGGTGTGCACCGACTCGGAATAGCCGGCGTTCCACTGCATGGCCACTTCAACCTCGTGGCCCTCGCCCTTGCCGAAGAAATCCACCACGGTGCTGTGGATCGGTTGCTTGGTCCGGTTGATGTGCTTGACGAAGTCGACCAGCCCGCCGGGGTAGTGGAAGGTGCGGTGCTTGACCTTTGGCTTCGCGGCCGCACGCTCGGCGGCCTTCTCCTCGGCGGATTTCGGTGCTTCGGCGGTGTCGCTGACGACTTCGTCGACGACCTCCTCGGGCGTCACGCGCTCATCGGTGAGGTTGATGGTCAGACCCTTGTTGAGGAACGCCATCTCCTGCAGGCGCCGGGCTACCGTCTCGAAGTCGTAGTTGGTGGTCTCGAAGATCGCCGGATCGGCCCAGTACCGGATGGTGGATCCGGTCTTCTTGGTGGCCTCACCCTGTTTGAGCGTGCCGGGCACCGAATAGTCGTAGGTCTGGAACCATTCGTACCCATCACGGCGGATGTCCGCCTCCAGCCGCGTCGACAGCGCGTTCACGACCGAGACGCCGACGCCGTGTAGACCACCGGACACCTGATAGGCGCCCTCCTCGAACTTGCCGCCGGCGTGCAGAACCGTCATCACCACGTCGATGGTCGGTTGTCCGGAACTGTGCATCGCGACCGGGATACCGCGGCCATCGTCGGTGACCTCAACCCCGCCGTCCTCGAGCAGGCGGACATCAACCTGCGTGGCGTACCCCGCCATCGCCTCATCGACGGCGTTGTCGACGACCTCCCACACCAAATGGTGTAACCCGCGCTCGCCAGTGGAACCGATGTACATACCTGGGCGCTTGCGGACCGCCTCCAACCCCTCGAGGACCTTGATGGAGTCGGCGCCGTATGCGTCGTGAGGTTTCTTTTTTGCGGCAGGCACGGGGGGGTAGGTCTCCTTGAGATGGCTGACGAGCGGTTCAACGACCACCCGCGATGTCCCTCCAGTCTACCGGTATGCCATGACAGGACCGATTCTGCGGCGGCGTTTCTGCACACCTAATTGCGCCGTGCACGGAATATCTCGGGTGAACCTGCCGCCGGACGCTTGACGCGCCCGTCTGCGACGTTCTGGTGGCGTTCAGGCGACTGTGATAGGGCGCTCTCAGCCGTAGGTGTCGCGAGGCCCCCGGCCGGAGATATGGCGGTCACCTTTGCGCCAGGACGGCGCGGTAGGGCCGGTGATTTTTAGTGCGGTGACCACCCCGTCGCCGACGGCGGCCGCGATTTTGGCCAGTAGCTGAGCTTGCACCATTCGTAATTGGGTCGCCCAGGCGGTGGATTCGGCCGACACGCTCAGCACCCCGTCGCGCAGCACGGTGGGCTGGGCGTGCTCAGCGATCTGGTCACCGACAACCGTCGCCCATTGGGCGAAGACGGTGCCCTCCGCCACCTTCGGGGACCACCCGTTGGTATTCGTCAACTCGCGTGCCACCCGTCCCAGGGGTTGCGGGTCGCGGGAATCCTCCCCGGGTCCCGACCAGCGCCGGCGGCTATCGCGGGCGGCAGCACGGCGCGGGTTCGGCGAACTGCGGCCGTGGCCGACCTCCTTGCCCATGCCACGCGCGGCAGCCCGCGCCTCCTCCAACGCACGCCGGACCAGGTCCATACCGGGCAATGCGGCAAGGTGTTCCGGGGGCGTGGGCGGCTCACCGTCCGGGGTGGCAGCGACGTCATCGGATTCGGTCATGTGGTCACCGCCGACGCCCGGCCGGCGTCGTCGTCGTGCAGGGTGATACCGATCCGGGTGGCATCCCAGTCGGCCGGAATGTCCTCGCCGACGGCGGCGGTGATCAGAACCTGTTCGGCGTTGGCGGCGACGCCTGCGAGTGCCTGCCGCCGCGAGTTATCCAGTTCGGCGAACACATCATCGAGAATAAGCACCGGTTCGCTGCCTTCTGCCCGGAGCAGTTCGTAGGAGGCCAGTCGCAGGGACAGTGCCATTGACCAGGACTCGCCATGACTGGCGAAACCCTTGGCCGGCTGGTCGCCCAGGCGGAGCTCAAGATCATCGCGATGCGGTCCCACCAGGCACATTCCGCGCTCCAACTCGGCACCACGCCGACGGGCCAACTCCTCTAGGAGCGCCGCGGTCAACGTATCGGTATCGGTGGAGCCATCCGAAAGGTCGACACTGGCGCGGTAGGCGATCGCGGCGGGCCGTGACGCCGGGGCCAGCAGTTGATAGGCCTTTTCCACCTCGGGAGCAAGTTGATTCACCAGTTCAAGGCGAGCAGCCATCAATTCAGCGCCGTGGGCGGCAAGGTGACCATCCCAGACGTCGAGGGTCTCCAGCAGCCCCGGATCGGCCCGATACCGGCCGCCGGTCGCGGACTTCAAAAGAGCTGTGCGCTGCCGCAGCACCTTGTCATAGTCGGCCCGCACAGCGGCGATTCGTGGCCGCCGGACGGTGGCGAGTTCATCGAGGTAGCGCCGACGTTCGCCGGGATCCCCGCGGACTAGGGCGAGATCCTCGGGCGCGAACAGAACGGCACGGACCGCTCCTAAAATTTCGCGCGTGCTCCGCACCGGCGATCGATTGAGGCGGCCCTTGTTGGCCCGGCCCGCGGTGATTTCGAGGTCGACCGCGAGCTCGCGTCCTTCGTTGACAACGATTGTCGAAACGATGGCGCGGTCGGCTCCGGCTCGGATCAGCGGCGCGTCCGTGGCTACTCGGTGGGACCCCAGAGTGGCGCAGTACCAGAGCGCCTCGACAAGATTTGTTTTTCCAAACCCGTTGCGACCGACGAACACCGTTCGGCCGGGCGTCAGCTCAAGATCCAGCTCGGCCCAGGAACGGAAATCGCGTAATGCCAGGTGGCGGACGTACATCTGGTTAACCGGCTAGGAGCAGCCCGGTGGCCTCGCAGCCGTCCCGCTGTGTGAACACCCGGCCTGCTTTCGTCGTGGATGGCTTCTGATAGCGCCAATGCCTCGAGGGAAATTTCCCACAGAGGTCTGACTAACCAGGCAACCGGACCGGCATCAGCAGGTAGACGTAGTCGGTCTGCTCGGCTGGGAATGGTCCAGATCCGCTGTAGTCCACCGCAGTATCGCCGACTGGCCGCAGCACCGCGGGCTTGCTTGAGGTGGTGAACCCGAAGGTCACGCGCTCGGAATGTAGCGAACCTAACCCGTCGGTGAGGTAG
>CALQLM010000224.1 GCA_943331415.1 Bifidobacterium breve | reverse complement strand
GCGCAGGTCATAGCCGGGCGTGATCACCAGGCCGGCCAGACCGGCCGCTCCCACACCGTCCGCAGCGGCCGCCAACCGCCGGGCGTACACCTCAGGGGAGAACCGGGACGTCATGCCAGTCAGGCTAGCGTGGTGCCTTATGTCTGCACCGGTGCTCCTGCTCGACGGAGCCAGTATGTGGTTCCGGTCGTACTTCGGGGTTCCGTCGTCAATCACCGCGCCGGACGGTCGGCCGGTCAACGCAGTGCGCGGCTTCCTCGACAGCGTCGCCACGCTGATCACCCAATATCAACCCGGGCGGTTGGTGGTATGTCTCGACCTGGACTGGCGACCGCAGTTCCGGGTCGATCTCATCCCGTCCTACAAGGCACACCGGGTAGCCGAGGAAGGCAGTCCGATCGGCCAGCCAGGCGGGGAAGACGTCGAGGAGATTCCCGACGATCTGGGCCCCCAGGTGGATGTGATCCTCGAGGTGCTCGACGCGTTCGGTATCGCGACCGCCGGTGCCGAAGGATTCGAGGCCGATGACGTGCTGGGCACGTTGGCCAGCACCGAGCGCCGCAACCCGGTGGTCGTGGTCAGCGGAGACCGAGACCTGCTGCAACTCGTCTCTGATGACCCCGGCGAGATCAGGGTGCTCTACATCGGCCAAGGACTGAAGAAAGCGGTTCTGTTCGGACCCGCCGAGGTCGCCGCACGCTACGGCGTTCCCGCGCATCGCGCCGGCGACGCTTACGCGGAGTTGGCATTATTGCGTGGCGATCCCTCGGACGGACTGCCCGGTGTACCCGGAGTCGGTGAGAAAACCGCGGCGACGATGCTGACCAAGTACGGGTCCCTGGATGCCGTCCTGGCGGCCGCCCATGACCCGGAATCCGAACTACCCAAGGCAGTTCGGGCCAAGATCCTTGCCGCGACGGACTACATCGACGCGGCGAGACCCGTAGTCCGGGTGGCCCGCGACGCGCCGGTCGAGCTCTTCACAGCCGACGACCGGCTACCACTGGACGCCGCCGACCCGGACCAGGTAGTCGGGTTAGCCCACGACTGGGGAATCGCATCGTCAATCGGACGACTGGAGAAGGCGTTGGCCAAAGCCTACTTGGGCCGGCCGACCTCGTAGGTGCCCTTATCGTCCTGGAAGGTGACCGTCACCTGCCGCTTGGTGCCGTCAATGCTGACCTCACAGGTGAAGGTGTCACCCTTCTTGACGGTGGGGTTCTGGCCGTTGTTGCACTTGACGTCACTGACGTTCTGGGCGCCGTAGCCGCTGGCCTCATCGGTGAGGATCTGCTGCACGCCCTGCTGAGCCTTGTTGACGTCCAACTTGGTGGTGACGAAGAAACCAGGCTGCCAGAAACCAAGAATGAGTACGGCCACCAGCAGCACCGCACCCAGCGCACCCAGCAGGATCGCGGTGGACCTGGTGGATTTCTTGGCCGCGTCTTCAGCGCCGGGCTGACCATACGGTGCGTACTGACCCGGTTGACCCGGCTGGGGATAGCCCCCGGGATACTGGCCGTACTGCGGTGGCAGACCGTACTGACCGGGCTGCCCGTATTGACCGGGCTGTCCGTAGGCCGCCGGGTTGTAATCGGTCGGCGCTCCGTAGGGCTGCGTAGGCGGGTAGCCGGGTGCCATCGGTTGCTGCCCGTACTGGGGGTATGGCTGCGGGTTATAGGCAGGTGGCTGCCAGGCCGGCATCTCGGTTCCCGGCGGTGCCCACGCCGGAGGCTCGCCGCCCGGCTGATCGGACTGTTGCCAGGACGGGGCCGCCGGATAGGGCTGCTCGGCGCCAGTGGCAGGCTGATCGGTGCCCGATACCTGCCAGGGGTTGGCGTCAGGTCCCTGCGGTCCGCTCATCGTCATCTCCTCGGTCGTTCCTGGGGCCAGCGCCCTACGACAGTCGTTCCTAACCGTAGCGTTCGCATCACCCTACCCGCTGTCAACAGCCACGACGCCGCGCCGAATGTCGTCGATCGCCCGTTTCGCCGCAGTTCGCACCGATGACTCCGGTGCCGCGTTGCGAACCTGATCTAGCAGGTCGAGCACCTGCCGGCACCATCGGACGAAGTCACCCGCCGGCAATGAGGCACCGCTACCGGAGACATCGGAGGCATCAAGAGCCGCGGCCAGGTCGCCCGTCGTGGCCCAGCGATAGATGGCGGGCACGAAGCCCTCGTCAGGCTCCCGCGTGGGATTGAGTCGGTGCCGGATCTCATCGGCGCGCAACTCAGCCGACATCCGGCGGGTCTGCGCCAGCGCGCGGCGGACCGCGGGGGTCGGCATGTCGATCGCATGAGCCGGGGTGGGCCCGTCGCTGCCGCGGGTTTCGAAGACCAGGGCGGACAGCACCGCAGCCAACTCCGCGGGCTGCAATCCCTTCCATGCCCCGGTGCGCAGGCACTCGGCGACCAGAAGATCGCTCTCGTTATAGATCCGGGCCAGTAACCGTCCGTCCGCCGTCACCTGAGGCTGCTCGTCTTTCTCCTGCTTGGTCACATAGGCACGTTCGGCCAGCAACCCAAGGATTCGATCGAAGGTTCGGGCCAGCGAGTTGGTCGCGGCGCTGACCTTGGTGCGGATCTGTTCGTTGTCGCGTTCGACTCGCAGATAGCGTTCGCCGACCCGCACCATGGCCTCGCGGTCGGCCAACCGGTGCGCAGGATGACGTCGCATGGACTCGCGCAGTACCAACAGTTCAGGATCGGAGTCATCGGACTCCTCGGTGTGACCGCGTCGTTTGCGGTCCGCTGGAAGGACCAGTCCCTCAGCCGCCGTCCGCAGTGCCGATGCCAGATCACGACGCACCCGGGGCTGACGGTGCTCGACCCTCTTCGGCAGCGCCATGGCGCCCAGCGGTGCCGTGGCGCCGGAGTAGTCCGTCGACGAAATTCTTCCTGCCCAACGGTTCTCGGTCAGAACCAACGGACGCGGATCGTCGGAGTCGTTAGCGGGCTCGAGAACCACCGCCAACCCCCCGCGACGGCCAGTCACATTAATGATGTCGCCGCGTCGTAGCGAGGCCAGGGCATCACTGGTCACCTGCCGGCGTTGTAGTCGTGACACTCGCGACTGCGCGCGCTCTCGCTCGCTGATCTTCGCCCGCAGCCGCGCGTAATCCAACACCGCCGGTTCCACCGTGTCGGCACTGCGTTTCCAGCCAAGCTCCTCGGCGATTTCGTCCAGCATTTTCTCGCCGCGCTCGATACCGCGCACCAGACTCACCACTGAGCGATCTGCCTGATACTGCGCGAAGGAGCGCTCAAGCAGCCGATGCGCCTGCTCCGGGTTCATCTGGCTGACCAGGTTGATCGTCATGTTGTAGGACGGCGCAAACGAACTCCGCAGCGGGTAGGTGCGGGTCGATGCCAATCCCGCGATCTCAGTCGGCTCCGCCGTGCTCTCCTGGGCATGCCAGATCACCACGGCGTGGCCCTCAACGTCGATTCCCCGACGCCCGGCCCGACCGGTCAGCTGGGTGTACTCCCCCGGCGTCAACGGCATGTGTTGCTCGCCGTTGAACTTCACCAACCTCTCCAGGACGACGGTGCGGGCAGGCATGTTGATGCCCAAAGCCAATGTCTCGGTGGCGAATACGGCCTTGATCAGACCGGCCGTGAACAGTTCTTCCACCGTATGGCGGAATACCGGCAGCATTCCGGCGTGATGAGCGGCCAGGCCGCGGAGCAGAGCCTCACGCCAGTCGTAATAGTCCAAGACGGCCAGGTCGGCATCGGCAAGGTCGCCACACCGCCGGTCGATCACCTCGGCGATACGAACCCGATCCTGCTCAGTCGTCAGCCGAAGTGGACTGCGCAGACACTGCTTGACAGCGGCGTCACACCCGGCCCGCGAGAAGATGAAGGTGATCGCCGGCAGTAAGCCCTCACGATCCAGGGAGGCGATCACATCGGGGCGTGCGGGCGGCCGGTTCACGCTGGATCCACCGCTGCGGCTCCCGCCCCGGCCACCGCCCCGATGCCGTGGTTGCCAGTCCGCGAGTCGGTCGGCCTCCCGGCGATTGGCAATATGTCGCTGGAGTTCGGGATCGACGAGATGCTGGCCGGTGTTGGCCGAGTAGT
>CALQLM010000223.1 GCA_943331415.1 Bifidobacterium breve | reverse complement strand
GACCTTGGTGCAGGCCAGGTCAGAGGGCAACGCGTCCGAACGGGCCAGCAGCAGTTCGACGAAGGTGGTGATCTCCTCGGGTTCGGGTAACCGGCCCGCGCCGCTGTCGGAGCCGGTGAGCCGTCCTGATGCCGGCTCCAGCACGATGGCGCGGCGCTCGCGCAGAGTCGCCACGTTGGCCACGGTCGCGGGGTGCTGCCACATCTCGGTGTGCATAGCCGGCGCGAAGAGCACCGGGCATCGTGCGGTCAACAAGGTGGCGGTCAAAAGATCATCGGCTCGGCCGGCGACGGCTCGGGCCAGCAGGTCGGCGGTGGCCGGAACGACCACGACGAGATCGGCCTGCTGACCGAGGCGAACATGCGGGACGTCGGGGACGTCCTCAAACACGCCGGTGTGCACGGGGTGTCCGGACAGCGCCTCGAAGGTGGCGGCGCCGACGAAGCGCAGCGCGGACTCGGTGGGAACCACCCGGACTTCGTGGCCGGATTCACTGAGTTGACGCACCACCGAACAGGCCTTGTAGGCCGCGATGCCACCGGCGACGCCGACGATGATCCGCTTGGGGCTCATGGGGACACCCGCGCTGGCCGCGGCTACTCGCCTTCGGTGTGTTCGAGAAGGTCGCCGTGAATCTCCCGCAGTGCGATCGACAGCGGTTTTTCCTGCAGACCCGGCTCGACCAACGGGCCGACGTACTCGAGGATGCCGTCACCGAGCTGGTTGTAATAGTCATTGATCTGACGCGCCCGCTTGGCGGCGTAGATCACCAGGGCGTACTTGCTCGACACCCGGTCGAGTAGTTCGTCGATCGGCGGGTTGGTGATGCCCAGCGGGGTGTCATAGGCGGTGGCGGCACCGGGGGCCGGATCGTAATAATCCGAATTGCTAGTCACGTGGACATTCTCCTGGCGGATTGAAGGTGCGAGTCGGTGGCCGGTGACCACTCACGCCGACTGCGGCGCGTTTCCCACCAGCAAGGTTACCAATTCAGAGCAGGCCTTTTCCACTTGGCTGTTCACCACGACCACGTCGAACTCCCCCTGGGCGGCAAGTTCGGCCTCCGCGGTGGCCAGTCGACGGGCCATGATTTCGGTGGATTCGGTGCCGCGGCCGAGGAGTCGCTGCTCAAGTGCTTCCCGGCTGGGCGGCGCAAGAAAGACGGTCAGCGCGTCGGGCATGGCCTTTTTGACCGCCCTGGCACCCGCTAGATCGACTTCGATCAGCACCGGGTGGCCGGTGGCCGCAGCACCGATGACCGGTTGGGCCAACGTGCCGGAGCGGTGCAAACCTCCGTGGATCTCAGCCCACTCCAGCAGGTCACCGGAGTCGATGAACTGCTGGAATCGCTCGGGGGACACGAAGTGGTAATCGTGGCCGTCGACCTCTCCCGGACGAGGCGCCCGGGTGGTCGCCGACACACTGAAGTGCAGGTTGGGCACCTGCTCTCGCAAGCGCCGCACGACCGTCGACTTACCGACCGCGGACGGGCCGGACAGCACCAGCACGCGACCATGTGTCGCTGGCTGACGGGGCGTAGCGCCCCGGCCGTCCGGCCCACCGCCGGCGTCCATGGGCCTGCTTAGGAGAAGTCGAACTTCGCCAGCAGGGCCTTGCGCTGACGATCGCCGAGGCCACGCAGGCGGCGCGTCGGGGCGATCTCCAGCTCGGTCATGATTTCCTGCGCCTTGACCTTGCCCACCTTGGGCAGGGCCTCCAGCAGAGCGGAAACCTTCATCTTGCCGAGGACCTCATTGGTCTCGGCGTCCTTGAGCACCTGCTGCAGATTGGTGCCACCGCGCTTGAGTCGATCCTTCAGCTCCGCTCGGATACGACGTGCGGCAGCGGCCTTTTCCAACGCGGCCGCGCGCTGCTCATCAGTCAACTGGGGAAGGGCCACGGGTTCCTCCGTCTCATCACAATCATTGTTTTGCCTGGGCCAGGTTGTTTGGCCAGCGCCGACGACCGTACCCAGGCTCTCCGACGAAATCTAACCCGCCCTCCTCGTCGGACGCGCAAACCCCCAGCACAAACGTCCTGAAACGCCCTCCAAATCACGCCCTGGGCGGAAGTCACACGGTGTGCTCGGCCCCGCCGAAAGCGCCCCGGGAGAGCCCTGAAAATAGCCTTCTAGCAGGGATCTTCCCTCAGCCACCGGGACCGGGCGGACGTCGCTGGCAGGCTCCGAAGAGGTCGTCGGGATCAATTTCACCGGGTTTGGGCACCTCACGGCGTGTCGCGCGTGTCGCGGACGTCGACGGCCAGCACATTTCGGCGAACTCAGGCCAGATAGGCCACCGCATCGCGGAGTCGCTCTGCCGCGGCACGGACCGCATCCGGGCCCGGCCCGGCCCGCAGAACCTCCCGAGACACCGCCGGCAGCAGCTGTCCCGACCGCGCGCCTCCGAATCCTGCCAGTGCCTCGGGACGGCCGCCCTGGGCACCCACTCCGGGCACCAGCACCGGGCCATCGAGCGCACTGAGGTCGGGCACCTGATCCAGGGTTGCGCCTACGACCACTCCCACCGGACCGAACCCTTGTCCCGCAGCATGATTGGCGGCTTCCGCCGCGGCACGATTGGCGGCCCCCGCCGCGTCGACGACTGATTGCGCGACCGTGCGTCCGCCGATGACGGCGCGCTGAATGCCGGCGCCCTCCGGGTTTGATGTGGCAGCCAGGACGAACACCCCGCGTCCGCGGGCGGCGGCGACCTCCAGCAGTGGATCCAGCGAGCCGAATCCCAGGTAGGGCGATGCGGTGACCGCGTCGGCCGCCAACGGGCCTTCGCCCACCCAGGCCTGCGCGTACGCCGCCATCGTGGATCCGATATCGCCGCGCTTGGCGTCGGCGAGTACCAGCACACCGTCGGACTGCAACGCGGCGATGGTGCGCTCGAGCACGGCGAACCCTGCCGCCCCGTAGGCCTCGAAAAACGCCACCTGAGGTTTGACGACACCGAACCCGGCGTAGGCCTGAACGCAGATCTCACAGAACCGGGCCAGTCCGTCAGCGGTGACGGGCAACCCCCAGGCCTGCATCAGTTCCGGGTGCGGGTCGATACCCACGCAGAGTGGGCCGCGGGCGGCGATCGCCGTCGCCAGCCGTGCTCCGAACCCCGGCGCGTCAGCCATATCGGGCCCGGCCACGTCAGCCTCGACCGAACGACGCGTGTAGTTCCTGCAGCGAGCGCACACCGATATCACCGCGGATGGCGGCCTCGATACCCTGCACCGCCGCCGAGGCACCCTGGACCGTGGTGATGCACGGAATATTCATCGAGACCGCGGCCGAGCGGATCTCGTAGCCGTCGATACGCGGCCCGGAATTGCCGTACGGAGTGTTGATCACCATGCCGACCTCACCGGCATTGATCGCGTCAATCGCCGTCATCGCCGCCCGACCCTCGCCCGGGGTCTCGAAATGCTTTCGAACCACGTCGCACGGAATGCCGTTGCGGCGCAACATCTCCGCGGTGCCCTCAGTGGCGAGCACTCGGAACCCCAGATCGGCAAGCCGTTTGACTGGGAATACCAGTGATCGTTTGTCGCGGTTGGCCACAGATACGAACACGGTTCCGTCGGTCGGCAACGAGCCGTACGCCGCGGTCTGGCTCTTGGCGAAAGCGCTCCCGAAATCATGGTCAATGCCCATCACTTCGCCGGTGGACTTCATCTCCGGGCCGAGCAGCGAGTCCACGCCTGAGCCATCGACGCGCCGGAATCGGCGGAATGGCAACACCGCTTCCTTGACCGCGATCGGCGCGTCCGGATCCGGGTTGGAACCGTCACCGGTTGCCACCAGCATTCCCTCGCTCCGAAGCTCGGCGATGCTGGCGCCCAGCATGATTCGAGCGCACGCTTTGGCCAGCGGTACCGCGGTGGCTTTGGAGACGAACGGCACGGTCCGACTGGCTCGGGGGTTGGCCTCGAGCACGTAGAGGACATCGTCCTTGAGTGCGTACTGGACATTGAGCAGTCCGACGACGCCGACTCCGTGCGCGATGGCTTCGGTGGCGCGACGTACGGCTTCGATATCGCTGCGGCCCAGGGTAACCGGCGGCAGTGCGCAGGCCGAGTCGCCGGAATG
>CALQLM010000222.1 GCA_943331415.1 Bifidobacterium breve | reverse complement strand
TGGTTTCACCGTAAGCCTGTGCCTCCCGGCGGTGCTGGCGATGTTCAACCCGAAATCCACCTATCTGCCGGGCGGCAGGGTGATGCTTGTCGTGGTCACCCTGCTGTGTTTGGGTTTCGCACTGCCGTGGGTGCGGTACCGGTGGCCTACCCGGCTGGAATCGACTGCCCTGATGTCCTGCGGCGCCATCGCGCTGGCCATCGGTTGCGCGATCGCGACCGACCCACTCGCCGGCCTACTGATCGGTGTCGCATTCACCTTCATCCTTGCCTATGCCGCGCTGTTCCACAGTTCGCGGCTGTTGGCGTTCACGGTGGCCGTTGCGGCATTCACCTACCTGTGGCTCGCCATCCGGATCGCTGCAATCGACGTGCCCACCGCGTTCGCCGTGACCACCCCGCTCGTGCTGCTCAACATCGCCCTGGTGTATTCCTGCCGGATAGTCGCCGGCGTCGGCGCATCGGAGCGGTCGTCAGTCGACATCGAACCACTCACCGGGCTGTTGTCCCGGGAGTCCTTCTACGAGATCGCCGCGGGCTTGATGGCGGCACGCAACCGCGACGATGATCGCTACCTGGTCATCGCGGTCATCGGCATCGACGGCTATGCCGCCATCCTCAGTGTTCAGGGCGATCGCGGCGCGAGTCGGGCGCGAGTCAGTGCCGGGCAGGCATTACGCGAGACCGTCCGTCGCGATGCCGTGCTCGGTCATGTCGATGACGCGGAGTTCTTGATTGCTGACACCTTCACCACGCCGGATCCCACTCCCCTGGTGGAACGGGTGCTTGGTGCGGTGGCGGCGACCCCCGGCGGGATCACCGCAAGCATCGGCGTCGTCAGCACCGCACTCCGTCCGCTGTCGCTGCGTCCACCCGGTGATGTACTCGATGAAGTCATCGGACTGGCCACCTCCGCGATGCACGAGGCCAGACGGGCCGGCGGAAACCAGGCCCGGTACATCAGTGATGTCGACCTCCGCGGGCCCGAATAGCCGGTTCAGTGCTGGTGTCCGCGCATCGGCCCCTCAGGTACCGGGGCGACCCGTCCATCCAGTAGGGGCCGGGCGGGATCCCAGCGGGTACCGTTTGCCTCGTCATAGCGCCTGCGCGCGATCGCTGAAAGCGCTTCCAGCACAACACGGTTAGCGAGTAGTGCGGTGATATCGGCATGATCGTATGGCGGTGCCACCTCGACGACGTCCATTCCGACGACCGGCAATTCGAGACAAATTCGCCGGACCGCGTCGAGTAATTGGCGGGCAGAGAGCCCGCCCGGTTCAGGCGTGCCGGTGCCCGGAGCGTGGCCGGGATCGCACACGTCGATGTCGACCGACAGGAAGACACCGTCACAATCGTCGGTTGCGATCCGAAACGCCTCGGTCAGGCACTGGTCCAGACCGCGGTGGACGATCTCGGTCATTTCGTAGGACCGCATGCCCTCCCCGGCCATCCAGTCCAGGGTCTCCGGACCGGGCCAGTATCCGCGTAGTCCGATCTGCAGGAAACGGTCACCTCGGACCGCACCGGATTCGATCAACCGGCGCATCGGCTGGCCGTGACCCCACAGTGAGCCGAACTCGATATCCCCGGTATCGGCATGGGCATCGAAATGAATCAACGAGACCCGTCCCTGCCCGACGATATCGGCGATGCCAGAGGTGTCGGAGTAGGTGATCGAGTGGTCACCGCCGAGCACGACCGGAATCGGACCGGCGGCGGTGATCGTCGCCACCGCCTCCCGGATCTGCCCGAGGGAGCGTTCGATATCGCCGCTGTACACCTCGACGTCGCCCGCATCGACGACGGTGAGGTCGCGCAGCGCATCGGTTCGCAGAGCCAGCGACGGCCGTGAGCCATCGTGGGGGTTGTTGTCGGTACCCCGAATGGCCTGCGGGCCGAACCGGGCACCGGATCGATAGGAGGTCCCGCCATCGAACGGCGCGCCCAGGATCACCACATCCGCTTCGGCGAAGCTGGTCGGGTCCTCGAGATCGGCCTTCGGGACGCCGAGGAAGGTGAAGTCTGGCCCGAAGAGGTTGCCGATGCGGCTCATTGGAGAAGCTGAGGTCGTGTCTGCACGGGGTTCACCCTAAACCGATCCAGGCATTAGCCTGCCTGAATATGGTCAGCCGAACAGCACTGCGGGTGCTGGGACTTCTCGCTCTCGCACTGGTGGCCGCGGTCACCCCGGCCAGCGCGCAACCCGATGCGGGCGCTCCGGCGGATTTCGTCGCACTGCAGGATGTCGATCCGACGATCCTGCAGGACATCCGATATTTCACCGCACACAATTTCACCGGTGATCCGGTCGAGGGCTACCTGGCGCCGATGTGCATCCTGACTCGGCCCGCCGCCGAAGCGCTGGCCCGGGCGCAGCAGGATTTCATCGAACGTGGTTACACCCTCAAAGTCTATGACTGCTACCGGCCGCAACGGGCGGTCGATGATTTCGTCGCCTGGGCTGAAGACATCAACGACCGCCGGATGATGGCCGAGTTTTATCCTCGGGTCGATAAATCGGTGCTGTTCGAAGACGGTTATATCGCGCAGCGGTCCGGTCACAGCCGGGGCAGCACGGTCGATCTCACCCTTGTTGCGCTGCCCGCAGTCACTACGGGGCCCTACGTGCCGGGCCAGGCGCTGGTGGATTGCACTGCGCCGCAATCACTTCGATTTGCCGATAACTCCATTGACATGGGCACCGGCTTTGATTGTTTCGACCCACTAGCCCACACCATGAACCCACTCATCGACGGCGACGAACACAAGAACCGCCTCCTGCTCACCGAGGGCCTCGCGCGACAGGGTTTCGTCAACTACGACAAGGAGTGGTGGCATTTCACCTACCAACCCGAGCCCTACCCCGCTACGTTCTTCGACTTCCCGATCGCCTTCGACTTCCCGATCGGCTAATCCGGCGAACAATCCAGCAGTGCCCTTCGCAACAGATGCATGGCCACCGTCGTCGAACGGTCCCGAATATCGAAGCGTTCCCCTGGTATCCGGATGCACCGGGTAAGACCCGGTCCATCGGTCAGCATCACGGCGAACCACACCGTACCGACGGGCTTGTCGGGCGAACCGCCACCGGGCCCGGCCACCCCGGTCGTCGCGATTGCGATATCGGCGCCGAATCGGCTCAGCGCACCGGCCGCCATCGCCTCCGCGACCTCGGCTGACACCGCCCCGTGCTCGGCGATCACGGCAGCCTCGACATCCAGCATGGCCACTTTGGCCTCGTTGGCGTACGCCACCACCCCGCCTACGACGTAGTCCGAGGACCCTGCCCGGTCGGTGAGCCGCGCCGCGATCAGGCCGGCGGTGCAGGACTCCGCCGTCGCGATACGCCGGCCGGCCAGCAATCCGGCCACCTGCTCGTCGATCGAGGAACCGTCCTCGGAGAAGATCGTCGCACCGTGCCGATCGCGCACGAGTTCCATCAGAGCGTCGTACGCGCGCACGCCGGACGGTTCGTAGCGGGTGACCATCTCCACCTCGCCCCGGCGTAGGCAGGTGGTGATCTCCAGGCCATCGAAACCGGCGACCCGCCGCTCTGCCTCGCGCAGGGTGTCGGCCAACCCGGACTCGGCGAGTCCGAACATTCGCACCGTCTGCTGTCGATACTCGGTGCGCCCCGAGATGGCCTGCTGTACGGCGTCGGTCGCGATCGCGGCCGACCACATCGCCTGCAACTCTTTGGGCGGGCCGGGAAGCACCACCACCGTCGGGGTGCCCGGGATGACCGCGCCGGGTGCGGTGCCGACCGGCTGCAGAACGGTGGCACCGACCGGAACCATGGCCTGCTTGCGATTGGCTTCGCGCAGTGCATCCATATCGGTGTCCGGGAATCGGGCCATCCATTTATTGACGATCTCTCCGATTGTGGATTCCAACGCCTCGTCGAGTACGAGTTCGCGGCCACAGAAGCGGGCGACGGTCTCGACCGTCATATCGTCGGCGGTGGGTCCGAGACCGCCGGTTGTGACGATAAGGTCGACTCCCTCGGCCTGCAGGAAGCGCAACTGTGCCTCGATATCGGCGGCACGGTCACCGCAGATGGTGATGTGGGCCAATTCGACCCCCAGCTCCAGCAGTCGG
>CALQLM010000221.1 GCA_943331415.1 Bifidobacterium breve | reverse complement strand
CGCCTTGGGCATCACTAACCAGCGCGAAACCACGATCGTGTGGAACCGCAAGACCGGCCAGCCGTACTACAACGCGATCGTCTGGCAGGACACCCGGACTGACCAGATCGCCGCCGCACTGGATCGTGACGGCCGCGGTGACGTCATCCGGCGCAAGGCGGGCCTGCCGCCGGCCACCTACTTCTCCGGCGGCAAAATCCAGTGGATCCTCGACAACGTCGATGGCGTCCGCGCCGACGCGGAACGCGGCGACGCATTGTTCGGCACACCTGACGTCTGGGTGCTGTGGAACCTCACCGGCGGCCCCGCCGGGGGAGTGCATATCACCGATCCCACCAATGCCAGTCGCACCATGCTGATGGATCTCGAGACTCTCGAATGGGATGACGAATTGTTGTCGTTCTTTGGGATTCCCCGGCAGATGCTGCCGGAGATCCGACCGTCGTCCTCGCCGAATCCCTATGGACTGACTCGTTCTGACGGCCCGATGGGCGGGGAGGTGCCGGTGACCGCCATCCTCGGCGATCAGCAGGCCGCCATGGTGGGCCAGGTGTGTTTGAAGCCAGGCGAGGCCAAGAACACCTACGGCACCGGCAACTTCCTGTTGCTCAATACCGGAGAGAAGATCGTTCGCAGCAGAAACGGACTGCTGACGACGGTCTGCTACCAGTTCGGTGATGCCAAACCCATCTACGCCCTCGAAGGATCGATTGCCGTGACAGGGTCAGCGGTGCAGTGGTTGCGTGATCAGCTGGGCATCATTAGCGGCGCCGCGGACAGTGAGGCATTGGCCTCCCAGGTCGAGGACAACGGCGGTGTGTACTTCGTTCCCGCCTTTTCCGGACTGTTTGCCCCCTACTGGCGTTCCGACGCACGCGGGGCGATCGTCGGCCTATCCAGGTTCAACTCTAACGCCCACATCGCCCGGGCAACGCTTGAAGCGATTTGCTACCAGAGCCGCGACGTCGTTGATGCCATGGCCGCCGACTCCGGGGTACCCCTGGAGGTGCTCAAAGTCGACGGCGGGGTCACGCTCAACGAGCTCTGTATGCAGATCCAGGCCGATGTGCTCGGAGTGGACGTCGTGCGTCCGAAGGTTCCGGAGACCACGGCACTGGGCGCGGCCTATGGCGCCGGATTGGCGGTCGGCTACTGGTCGGACCCCGAAGACCTCCGGGCCAACTGGCAGGAAGATCGCCGGTGGAAGCCCTCGTGGACCGAAAAACAGCGCGAGGCCGGGTACGCCGGCTGGCACAAAGCCGTACAGCGCACTCTGGACTGGGTGGACGTCTAGCTGACACAGTGGTGCCTATGACCGACACCGCCGCCGATTCAGCCAACCTGCCCGACACCGGCCAGTTCTTCCAGCGCGGGAATTACGCGCCCGTGCCTGACGAGCTGACCGAGTACGACCTGCCTGTCCACGGGGCGATCCCGCCTGAATTGGATGGCTGGTATCTGCGCAATGGCCCCAATCCGCGCCAGCCCACCGGGCATTGGTTCTTCGGCGACGGAATGCTGCATGGTGTGCGCATCGAAGGCGGTGCCGCGAAGTGGTACCGCAATCGCTGGGTGCGCACTGAGAGTTTTGAGACTCCGTTTCCGATCTATAACGGTGACGGCAGTCGCAACCTGCGCTCGGCGGTGTCCAACACCCACATCGTCAATCACGCCGGGAAGACGCTGGCATTGGTCGAGTCCTCACTGCCCTACGAGGTCACCAAGGATCTGGAGACCGTCGGCTGTTACGACTTCGACGGCAAGCTCAACGATGCGATGACGGCTCACCCGAAGATCTGCCCGACCACGGGCGAACTGCACTTCTTCGGGTACGGCAACCTGTTCAGCCCGCACGTCTCCTACCACCGCGTGGACGCCAATGGTGAGCTGACCGTCAACCGGCCCGTTGAGGTTGAGGCGCTGACGATGATGCACGACTTCGCGATGACCGCTGAGCACATCATCTTTATGGATCTGCCCATCGTGTTCAACATCGACATCGCGGTCAGCGGTAGTGGAGACATGCCCTACCGCTGGGAGGACGACTACGGTGCCCGGTTGGGGGTGTTACGCCGCGATGACCCGTTCGGGACGGTGCGGTGGTTCGACGTCGATCCGTGCTACGTGTTCCATGTGGCCAATGCCTATGACGATGGCAACTCCATTGTGATGCACGTGGTTCGTTACCCCGAGCTGTGGCGCAACGACGGCGGCTTCGCCGACAGGGCGATGTTGCACAGCTGGACGATCAACCTCGAGTCCGGCACCGTTGCCGAACGTCAAATCGATGACCGCGCAGTGGAGTTCCCACGCATCGACGACCGCCTGGCCGGACTTCCCGCGCGGTACGCGGTGTCGGTGGGCGACGCCAGCCTGGTGCGCTACGACCTACAGACCGGTAATGCGGTTCAGCATGACTTCGGCACAGCTGATTCGCCTGGCGGGCCCGGGGAAGCAGTCTTCGTTCCGTCGCCGTCGGGGCCGGACGACGAGAGCAATGGCTGGTATCTGGTCTACGTCTACGACCCTGCTCGCAACGGAAGCGAACTGGTGATCCTCGATGCATCCGATTTCGCCGGTGAACCGGTGGCCCGCATCCAACTTCCGCGCCGGGTCCCCTACGGCTTCCATGGACACTGGATCAGCGCCTGAAAAATCTCACCGGGTGAGTCTTCGGGAGAATTGCAGAGCATGACTTACATTCCGGTCAAAGGCCAACCGTTCACGGTCTCAATGGGTTTGAGAAGCATGGACCCGGACAAGTGGATTGAAATCGACGAACAGTACGAGGCTGAACTGGCTCAGAAGCGGCACTTGCTGGCCCACAGACGAGCTGAGGTTTTCGGCGCGCTTCCGGCGGGGCTGCACGGGTCTGGTGAGGTACTGGAAAATTTAGTCGAGTACTTGCCGGTGCACTTTTCAGACCGCTTTGCCACGGCAATCGACGTTGACGAGTCGTTGCATCCGCTGGAGGCCGCGAGTTTATTGGTTCAAGAGGATCTGGCAGTCATGAGTCCGCAGGACGGACAGTGGGCTCTGACTGCGGCCGCGGTGTGTTTTCCCAGCCGTTGGGATCTGGCGTCCAAGATCGGCGCCAACATGCACGGCATACATGAGCCGGTACCGCATTACGAAGAACGAATCGGATATGCCACGGATGCCATGTTCAATAAGTTGACGTGTGATCGACCCGTGTGGCGAATCAACTGGACGGTATTGGACAGCCCGGAACTGTTTCAGCCCTCAGACACCGGCCGTAAAGCGCGCGCGCACAGTGGGTTGGGCGTTGAGGAATTCGGGGATGCCATGTACTTCCGCACCGAACGCCAAACTCTTCGGAAGCTGCCGGAATCCGGTTCGATCCTGTTCACTATCCGTACCTACCGCGATTCGCTGAATAGTCTGGATCGACGCTTTCCCGAGTTCCGAGAGCACCTTGGTCGAACTCTGGTGACGGCGAGCCACGAAACTCGCAATTACAAAGGCTGGGCACCGATCTGGGGGGATCTCATGGCATGGTCCGGCCAATCAATGTAGGCCGGTAGTATTGATGTTCATGTCTGAACTGAAAGACCAGCTGCGAGCCGATCTGACCGCTGCGATGAAGAGCCAGGACAAATTGCGTACCGCAACCCTGCGGATGCTGCTGGCTGCTGTCCAGACCGAAGAGGTGTCCGGAAAGCAGGCCCGCGAACTCACCGACGAGGATGTCCTCAAGGTGCTGGCCCGGGAGGCGAAGAAGCGTAGCGAGGCCGCGGAGATCTACACCCAGAACGGCCGCGGAGAGCTTGCCGCCGAGGAGCACGCCGAAGGCAGGATCATCGACGAGTACCTGCCGACCCCGCTGAGTGACGCCGAGGTAGCCGACGTGGTCGACACGGCCATGGCCCAGGTAGCCGAGCAGCTTGGGTCGCGGCCCTCGGTCAAGGAGATGGGTCTGGTGATGAAAGCAGCCACCGCGATCGCGGCCGGGAAGGCCGACGGATCCCGGCTCTCAGCTGCGGTCAAGGATCGTCTCTAGCGCGTGCGCGGACCGGGGAGAGGGGAATTGGTATGAGCACAAACACAACCCGGGGCCCGATCAAAGCTCTGGTGGCGCTGACCT
>CALQLM010000220.1 GCA_943331415.1 Bifidobacterium breve | reverse complement strand
AGGCCGGAAAGGACGACGGGGCTCCGAACGGAAGCCGGTCAGTGCGTCGGTGCAGGATCGCCTCAGCCCGGGCGCGGACGGCGTCGGTGACGAAGTGCAGCGGACTGAAGTGGATGGTGGCCAGGTGGTCGAGATCATTGGGGTTGGGAAAGCGGGCGATAGAGGCGTGCCAGCCCGCGGCCGCGGCGGCCACCCGAAGATGATCAAGAACTGCGCCGCAGCTGATCGCGGCCTCCCGTCCGGTCAGATCGGTGGCGTGCGGTATCCGCTGGGGATCGAAGAACAGTCGTAACTCGCCACCCTCGGCAACCCACCGCCACGGCTGGCTGTTGTGGACCGATGGGGCGCGGCAGGCCAATTCCACCGCGCTGTCCAACACCTGACGATCGATCACTGTCCCGGTCATGGTCACCCCCGCCTTCACCGTTCTGATTCCACGATAGGTCGGTGTCGCCAGGATGGCAGGGCCGTAAGTCACCTACCGGCCATTACCGCTTCCAACGGCACATGCCGAGAGGCATGATCGGACATGACCGGAGAGGACAGCGATGACGGACCTCGGCTGCGTGCCATCAGGCGGTGCGCTGTGTCCCCAGGTCGCCGAGACGCACACCGGACTGGTGTTGCTTGTGGGTGATCGCGCCTACAAACTCAAGAAGGCCGTCACCACGGATTTCCTCGACTTCTCCACGGTGCAGAGCCGAGAGCGGGCGTGTGAGCGCGAGGTCGCGCTCAACCGCCGGCTGGCCCCGGGCAGCTATCTGGGCATCGCGCATTTCAGTGCCCCGGGCGGGGCTCCGGCTGAGCCGGTGATCGTGATGCGACGCCATCCCGACGAGCTCAGGTTGGCCACAATGGTGCGCCGCGGTGCGGATGTCACCGAGAATCTCTCCGCGGTGGCCGAGCTCCTGGCCCGGTTCCACGCTGAGGCCCAACGTGGCCGCGAGATCGACGACGAGGCCCGCCTCGATGCGGTATCCGCGCGCTGGCAGGAAAACCTCAGTGAGCTCGCCGCCTACACGCGAGCACGCATACCGGGTCTGGACGCGGCGGTGGTGGCTGACATCGAACGTCGCGCGATGGCTTTTATTGCCGGCCGGGCTGTGTTGTTCGCCGACCGGATCAGCGCGCGCCGAATCGTCGACGGGCACGCCGATCTGCTTGCCGATGACATTTTCTGCCTACCCGACGGTCCGGCGCTGCTGGACTGTTTGGAGTTCGATGATCGTCTGCGCTACATCGATGTCGTCGATGACGCGGCGTTCCTCGCGATGGATCTCGAATTCCTCGGCCGCGGCGACCTCGGTGAGTTCTTCATGCAGCGCTACCTGGCACTGGCCCGCGACGATGCACCGCTATCGCTGCGACACTTCTACATCGCCTATCGCGCAGTGGTACGAGCCAAGGTCGACTGTGTCCGCTACAACCAGGGCCATCCCGGGGCGGGAACCGATGCACGCGGCCATCTCGCCATTGCGCTGGACCACCTTCGGGCCGGCACTGTTGTGCTGATTCTCGTCGGTGGCGGTCCGGGAACCGGAAAGACCACCCTGGCGCGCGCACTGGCCGAACAGCTGGGAGCGCAGTCGATCTCCACAGATGATGTGCGTGCGGACATGGTGAGCCGCGGCGAACTCACCGGCGAGCCCGGTCTCCTCGGTGAGGGTCTCTACAGCCCGGACAATGTCGACGCCGTCTACGACGCTGCGCTACGTCAGGCCCATCTCGGTCTGTGTGACGGCCGGACCGTGATTCTGGATGCCACCTGGTCCGATCCCCGCCACCGTGACCTCGCCCGTGCCCTGGCGACGCAGACGTCGGCGGTCATGGTGGAGATCGCGTGCGCCGCCGCGTTGGAGACCTCCGTTGGGCGGATCCGCACCCGCACCCGGACCACCTCGCAGGTGACGCCCGAAATCGCCACCGCTCTGGCCGATCGCGGTCACGGCGGTTGGGCGGGTGCGCACCGGATCGACACCACCCGGCCACCGACCGACTGCGTTGGCGAGGCACTCGACATCTGCCGATCTTCCTGCTGAACCCCATCACACCGAGGAGAGCACCCATGCGATACGTCGAAGACATCGCGAATCTGGGAATGGCCGACGCCGAGGAGGCCGGCGGTAAAGGCGCCAACATGGGCGAGATGGTGGCGGCGCAACTGCCCGTTCCACCTGGGTTCGTGGTGTTGCGTGACAGTTATCTGGAGACGATGAAAGCCGCGGGAGTTGCCGAGGAACTCAATGCCGCGCACCGCGAGGCGATGCTGCACGCCGGCGATCCGAGCCGGTTCGACGAGATGTGCGCCAAGATGAAGGCGCTCGTACTTGAGGCGGGGATGCCCGACGAGGTCAGGGAACGGATTCTGGCCTCCTACCGCATGATGGGGCCGAATTGCTTTGTGGCAGCGAGGTCTTCGGCCACCGGAGAGGACGGTGCCGACGCATCGTTCGCCGGCATGAACGAGACCTTCACCAATGTGCGCGGTGAGGATGACTTGATCGAGGCGGTCCGAAACTGCTGGGCGTCATTGTTCGGGGCCCGGGTGGTGGCCTATCGGGCCAGTCGGCACTTCACCGCCGACCCGGCGATGGCGGTGGTCGTTCAGTTGATGATCGCCTCGGAGCGTTCCGGTGTCGCATTCACCGCCGACCCCACCACCGATGCCACCGACCGAGTGGTCGTCGAAGCCGCCTTCGGTCAGGGTGAGGTGGTGGTGTCAGGATCGGTCGAGCCTGACACCTACGTGGTGGCCAAGGACGGTGGTCAAATCCTGTCCCGCCGGATCGGTTTGAAATCCTTCAAGATCGTTCGCGGGCCGGACGGCAAGGACCAGCGCGTCGAACTCGACGAGGCGCAGGCTGAGGCGCAGGTGCTCAACGATGCAGAGGTACGCGAGATCGCCGCGATCGCAATCCGCAGTGAACAGCATTCCGGCAGTCCGCAGGACACCGAGTGGGCGATCGCCGATGGTCAGATCTACATCGTGCAGACCCGTCCGATCACCACCTTGAGCCGGGCCGGGAAGCCCGCAGCCGAGAGCCATGATGTGTTGATCCAGGGCCTTCCCGCGGTTCCTGGTGCGGCATCGGGAGTGGTCCGGGTGCTCGGCGACGTCAGCGACGGTGGCCGGTTACAGGACGGCGAAGTGCTGGTGGCCAAGATGACCAATCCGGACTGGCTGCCCACCATGCGCCGCGCTTCGGCACTGGTGACCGATACCGGGGGCATGACGTGCCACGCCGCGATTGTGGCGCGTGAGCTCAAGGTGCCCTGCATCGTCGGGGCGCGCACCGCGACCAGAGACCTGACCGACGGCATGGTGGTCACCGTCGACGGTACGCACGGTCGGGTGCTGGCGGGCCGGGTCTCCGGCGGCGCGCAGACTGAGTCGGTAGCCGGACCGCAGCAGGTGATCGTGTCCGCAGGTGAGGTGACGGCCACCAAAATCTACGTCAACATCCTGCTGCCGGACTCCGCTGAGGCCGCCGCGGCCCAAGACGTCGACGGGGTGGGTTTACTCCGTGCCGAGACAATGCTTACCGACGCACTGGACAACCGGCATCCCCGCGATCTGATCGCCAAGGGCGAGCAGAACGGCCTTGTCGACAAACTCGCCGCGGCAGTGGGCAGGGTTGCGGCTGCGTTCGCACCCCGGCCGGTGATCTACCGCGCTTCGGACTTCCGCACCAACGAGTTCCGCAACCTTGTCGGCGGGGAGAACTACGAACCCGAAGAGCACAACCCCATGATCGGGTTCCGCGGGTGCTACCGGTATGTGAAGAATCCCGACCTCTTCGATCTGGAACTCAAGGCCTTGGCCCGGGTCCGGGAACAGAATCCGAACCTGCACTTGATGATTCCGTTCGTCCGGACCAAGTGGGAACTCGAAGAGTGCCTCGCCCTCGTCGACGCCAGCCCGCTGGGCCGCCAACGCGGACTGCACCGGTGGGTCATGGCCGAGGTGCCCTCGGTGGTGCACTGGCTGCCCGAGTACGTCGGCATGGGCATCGACGGAGTGTCCATCGGTAGTAACGATCTGACCCAGCTGATACTCGGGGTGGATCGCGACTCCGATCTGTGCGCTGAACTCTACGACGAGTCCGACGAAGCCGTTCT
>CALQLM010000219.1 GCA_943331415.1 Bifidobacterium breve | reverse complement strand
GGCTGACCGTTCACCGTCACCGGACAACCGCTCGGCGCAGGCTTCGACTGTTCGCCCCCTTGCGGCTCCCGCTGTGACCTGCCTCTCAATACCCTGAGCGCACGGTCCAATTCACCATCCACCACACAGGAGTTCGCCGTGTCGACCACTGACAATCTGCCCCGGGATATCCATCCCAGCGGCGCCCAATATCTGGCGGTCCAAGCCAGCCCGGAATTCCAGGACTTGCGCCGCGCACTGCGCCGCTTCGTATTCCCGACAGCGATATTCTTCCTGGTCTGGTACGCGGGCTATGTGTTGCTGGGCGCCTTCGCCCACGACTTCATGGCCACCAAGGTCTTCGGCAACGTGAACGTCGGACTGCTGCTCGGTCTTGGCCAGTTCGTGACGACATTCCTCATCACCGGCCTCTACATCCGATTCGCCAACCGGGAACTCGATCCGCGTGCGGCAGCCATCCGCGCCGAGATGGGGGCGACGGAAGAATGACTCACATCAGTCTGCTGGCCGCCGGACAGAAACTCGGCAACCCCGCCGTCAATATCGGCATCTTCCTGACCTTCGTTGTCATCACGCTGTTCATCGTGATCCGGGTAGGCCGGCGCAACACCAACGCGGCCGAGTACTTCACCGCGGGCCACGCGTTCACCGGCCGGCAGAACGGCATCGCAATCGCCGGCGACTACCTCTCGGCAGCAAGCTTTCTCGGCATCGCCGGCGCCATCGCCGTCTACGGCTACGACGGATTCCTCTACTCGATCGGCTTCCTGGTGGCCTGGCTGGTGGCACTGCTGCTGGTGGCCGAATTACTCAGAAACACCGGCAAATACACCATGGCCGACGTGCTGAGTTTCCGGCTCAAACAAAAGCCGGTCCGATTGGCCGCGGCTATTTCGACCATGACGGTGTCACTGTTCTACCTGCTGGCCCAGATGGCCGGCGCTGGAGGCCTGGTGGCGCTGCTGCTCGATATCAATGGCCGCGCGGCTCAGTCACTGGTGATCGCCGTCGTCGGCGTGCTGATGATGGTCTACGTACTGATCGGCGGAATGACCGGCACCACCTGGGTACAGATCATCAAGGCAGTTCTGTTGATCACCGGTGCGGCAGTCATGACGATCATGGTGCTGGCCAAGTTCGGCCTCAATTTTTCCGACATCCTGGGCTCGGCACAGGAGATGGTGCACAAGGCCACCACAAAGGGCGTCTCGTCCCGCGATGTGCTGGCTCCCGGTGCCCAATACGGTTCTTCAACCACCTCGAAGATCAACCTGCTCTCACTCGGCATCGCCCTGGTGTTGGGTACCGCCGGTCTGCCACACGTACTGATGCGTTTCTACACCGTGCCCACTGCCAGGGAGGCCCGCCGTTCGGTGGTCTGGGCGATCGGGCTGATCGGCGCCTTCTATCTGTTCACCCTCGTCCTGGGCTACGGCGCCGCCGCACTGGTCGGTCCGGACACCATTCTGAAGGCTCCCGGCGGACAAAATTCCGCTGCCCCACTGCTGGCCTTCCAGCTCGGAGGCACGATTCTGCTCGGCATCATCTCGGCGGTCGCGTTCGCGACCATCCTCGCCGTGGTCGCCGGCCTGACCATCACGGCTTCGACGTCATTCGCCCACGATGTGTACGCCAGCGTGATGAAGAACCATCAGGTCACCGAGGACGAGCAGGTGAAGGTCTCCCGGATCGCGGCCGTGGTGTTGGGTATTGCCGCAATCGGGCTGGGCATTCTGGCCAACGGTCAGAATGTGGCGTTCCTGGTGGCGCTTGCGTTCGCGGTGGCCGCGTCGGCGAACCTACCGACCATCCTCTACTCGCTGTACTGGAAAAGGTTCAACACCCGCGGCGCCCTGTGGAGCATGTACGGCGGGTTGATCACCTGCATCGTGCTGATCATCTTCTCTCCCGCGGTATCGGGTGCGAAGACGTCAATGATCCCGGGTGCCAACTTCGATTGGTTCCCGTTGGCCAACCCGGGCATCGTGTCCATTCCGTTGGCATTCCTGCTCGGCATCATCGGCACGCTGACATCGGGCGACACCGGCGATCCGGAGTTGAACGCCGAGATGGAGGTGCGCTCGCTGACCGGTGTCGGGGCAGAGAAGGCCACCCACCACTGACCTGTGGCAGGCGAACCAAAGGAATGTTTAGGCGCTGCCGCTCCGGCGGCGGAACTCGCGCCGGTTCTCCACCACACCGTGGGCACGCACCTGCTTGCCACCGATGTCCTTGTGATCGACGTTGCCCGCCGACTTCGCCTTCTTACGTTCCAGTGCCTCGCGGAACTTGCGCTTGGTTTCGTCGCTCGGAGTCTCGTCGCTCGGATCAGTCTCTGATTCGGCCATGAAGAAAGAGTAACCCAGCGGCACCACGCTCGGTTGGTTCAGCGCATCCCGGGCGGCATGCCGTAGAGATGGCTGATCGGCAGCCGCAGCAGCACCCGCCTGTCGATGACCATGGCATTGCGATAGTCGTCCCAGTCCGGATGCTCGCCGGCGACGTTCCGGTACAGCGCGATCAGCGCCTCGACGGTGTCATCATCGGGCGTGGCGGCCGGCGGACTCAACACGGCGTTGCCCTCGGCGACCGCATACGACCAGCCGTCGGCCGAGCTGACCAGAATCGACGCCCGAGCGTCGCGGCGCAGGTTGCGCGTCTTGGCCCGCGGTTCGGTGATCGACACCTCGATGGTCAAGGTTCGCGGGTCGAAGTGATAGGTCACGTTGGACAGCTGCGGGCGGCCGTCGCGTTTGAGCGTGGCCAGAATGCCCAGTGAATTACCGGCAATCACCGCGAGGAGCTTGTCATCGAAGACGTGACGGGTCACGGGCCCAAGCCTACGTGCCGCATCCGCCGGTAGGCTGGCACTGACATGAACCGTCCTGAAAAGATCGGCGCCGGCAAGCTCAGCGGCGTCTCTGAGACTGCCCTGATGACCCTCAACGGCCGCGCCCATCAGGCCGGTCTGCCCGACGCCATCATCGATGATCCGATGGCTATCACCCTGCGCGACTCCTTTGACGTCGACTTCACCAAGTTCGGTCGCCAGGGCCAGGAGATGGCGCTGCGATCCTTGGCCGTTGACCAGTGCGCGCTTGCCTATCTGCGCAACCATCCGAAGGCCACCATCGTCGCGTTGGCCGAGGGATTTCAAACAAGCTTCTGGCGGCTGGACAAGGCGGTCGCAGACCCGCAGTTCCGCTGGGTGTCGGTGGACCTGCCACCGGTGATCGAGCTTCGTGAGCAGTTGCTACCCCCGTCCCCACGGATCACCAATCTCGCCCAATCCGCTCTGGACTACAGCTGGATTGACCGGATCGACGGCACCGACGGAGTTTTCATCACTGCCGAGGGTCTATTGATGTATCTGCAGCCCGATCAGTCGATGGGCCTGATCGCCGAATGCGCCAAGCGTTTTCCCGGTGGCCAGATGTTCTTCGATCTGCCGCCGACGATCATCAAAAAAGTGGCACCCAACGGAATCCGCGCCTCCAAGAACTACCGCGTTCCACCAATGCCGTTCAGCCTCTCGATCAACGAATTGTCTGCGCTGGTCGGCACCATGCCCGGATTGACGGCCGTGCATGACATCCCCATGCCGAAGGGCCGGGGGTTCATCTTCAATACGGTGTTCCCGGGCTTCTGGGGGTTCGGTCCGATGAAAAGGTTTCGGGGCGTCTACGCCCTGCTCGAATTCGGCTGAGCGCGAAACCCATTCAGCTGAACTCGCCCTCGAGGTAACGCACCGCATCGGACTTGCCAAGCCCGAGCGCCCGGGCCGCCTCTGCGTAGGTATGGGCTGCGGCAGCCATGGTGGCGTCGGCGGGATCAGAACGAGCGACAAAGGTGCCCTTGCGGCCGCGGGTTTCGACGATGCCGGCACTCTCCAACTCGCGATAGGTGCGGGCGACGGTGTTCACCGCCAATCCAAGGTCTCCGGCCAACTCCCGAACCGTGGGCAAGCGGGTACCCGCAGCCAGCCTGCCGTCTCGAACAGCGTCGATCACCGCACGACGCAACTGATCGAACAGCGGTGCCGCCGAGTCGTGATCGACCCGCAGCCATCGCACCAGTTCTGCCACGTGATTCAGTATCGCCGATACCGGCTATCTTGGGGATGTGC
>CALQLM010000218.1 GCA_943331415.1 Bifidobacterium breve | reverse complement strand
TGATGAACCCAGTTCGGTTGCGATGATCATCGCCAGTGATGTCTTACCCAGCCCTGGTGGCCCGGACAGCAGAATGTGATCCGGTGTGCCGCCACGGTTCTTGGCACCTCCGAGACCCAACTGACGTTGCTCCCGCACCCGCGGCTGGCCGAGGACCTCCCCCAGCGACCGCGGCCGCAGGCTGGCGTCGATGTCACCCTCGCCGACGGTGAGTGCCGGCGAGACCTCCCGTTCGGGCTCGTCGATGTCATCGTTCTCGAATCGGCCCATCAGTTACTTCTTCCCCAGCAGCGACAGCGCCGCGCGCAGCGCAATCGATGTTGTGGCATCGGGCTCATCAGCCAGGACCTTGTCACAGGCGTCCTCAGCTTGTTTCAGCGCAAAGCCAAGGCCCACAAGGGCTTCCACCACCGGGCCACGAACCGCATGCCCCACGACACCCGGCGTTCCGCCGCCCCCCGGCAGGGATCCGACTTTGTCGCGCAGTTCAAGCACCATGCGCTCGGCACCGCGCTTGCCGATACCCGGTACCCGGGTCAACGCGGTCACATCACCGTCGGCCAGCGCCTGCCGCAGTGCGTTGCCGTCATAGACCGCCAGGGTGGCCAGTGCGATCTTGGGCCCCACGCCCGAGACGCCCAGCAGCATCAAGAAAAGATCACGGGCGTCGGCATCGGCGAATCCGTAGAGCGTCATTGAATCCTCGCGGACGATCATCGCGGTAATGAGCCGGGCCTCAGTCCCCCGACGCAGAGTGGCCAGCGTCGACGGCGCCGCCATCACCTTGTAGCCCACACCGGCGGCCTCGATCACCACATGGTCGAGTGCAACGTCAAGCACCTCGCCGCGCACCGCGGCGATCATGGGGCCCGCCCCGAAACCGGGCGGGGTGCCGCCTTGAGCTTGGCCTTGTAGGCCCGCTGTTGTTCGGCGGCCATTGCCTCGGCCTTGGCCATTCGGGCGATCATCGGCGCGCGCCAGCAGTGACAGATCGCCAGGGCCAGTGCGTCGGCGGCATCCGCCGGGGTCGGCTTCTGTTGCAACTGCAGAATTCTGGTCACCATCGCCGTGACTTGTGCTTTGTCGGCGTTGCCGTTTCCGGTGACGGCGGCCTTGACCTCGCTGGGGGTGTGAAAGTGCACATCGATATTGCGGCGCGCAGCCGCCAGTGCGATCACGCCGCCGGCCTGTGCGGTACCCATTGCGGTGTTGGCGTTGTGGTTGGCGAACACCCGCTCGATCGCGATCACGTCCGGGCGGTGGGTATCCAGCCAGTGCTCGACCACATCGCTGATCGCCAGCAGCCGTAGTTGCAGCGGATCACCGGGCGGGGTCCGCACGACGTCGACATCCAGCGCGGTGACCTGGCGGCCGCCGCCGCTCTCGATCACCGAGAGTCCGCACCTCGTCAACCCGGGGTCGACTCCCATCACCCGCACGGATCGCCTTTCGCCTACGAACAGTTGTTCGATAGCCTAGCGGCGGATGGGGACGACAGGCGCGAAAGACACGCCCGGCCGGTCAGTCCTCGTCGAGCTGGGCAGCGACATCGTCGGGGATGTCGATATTGGTGAAAACGTCCTGGACATCGTCACTGTCCTCGAGGGCGTCGACCAGCTTGAGCACCTTGCGGGCGGTCTCCAGGTCGACCTCCACGCTCATCGACGGCTGGAAGGTGGCGTCGGCGGAGTCGTACTCGATCCCGGCGTCCTTCAGTGCCGTGCGCACGGTAACCAGGTCGGTGGGCTCGCAGATGACCTCGAAGCTCTCGCCCAGGTCGTTGACCTCCTCGGCGCCGGCCTCCAGCACCGCGAGCAGCACATCGTCCTCACTGAGTCCGTTCTTCTCCAGGACCACCACGCCCTTGCGGGAGAACAGGTACGCCACCGAACCCGGATCGGCCATATTGCCGCCGTTGCGGGTCATCGCGACCCGGACCTCACCGGCCGCCCGGTTGCGGTTGTCGGTCAGGCATTCGATGAGCACTGCAACACCATTGGGGCCGTAGCCCTCGTACATGATGGTCTGCCAGTCGGCGCCACCGGCCTCCTCGCCGGCGCCGCGCTTGCGGGCGCGTTCGATGTTGTCGTTGGGCACCGAGGTCTTCTTGGCCTTCTGGATGGCGTCCCACAGCGTCGGGTTGCCGTTCGGGTCACCACCGCCGGTACGGGCCGCGACCTCGATGTTCTTGATCAGCTTGGCGAATTCCTTGCCACGGCGCGCATCCTTGACGGCCTTCTGATGCTTGGTGGTAGCCCACTTGGAATGGCCGCTCATCGTCTCCCGCTCATCTTTCCCGAGTTCTCTGTCCCGCCCGGATCGTGACGGGATGAGTTTACGTGGCGCGGCCGCGCGGCTATGCCGGACCGGTGACCATATCGACGAAAAGCTTGTGAACGCGCCGGTCTCCGGTCATTTCCGGGTGGAAGGCAGTGGCGAGCATCGGCCCCTGACGCACCGCGACGATATGCTCACCGGCTCGGGCCAGCACCTCAACATCGGCTCCGACCCGCTCGACCCAGGGGGCGCGGATGAACACCGCACGGACCGGACCGTCAAGGCCGCGGAAGTCGATATCGCCTTCGAAGGAGTCAACCTGGCGGCCGAAGGCGTTGCGACGCACCGCCATATCGATGGCCCCCAGCGCGGATGCCTCCCGGCCGGGCTCGCCGGCGTCGAGAATCTCACTGGCCAGCAGAATCATTCCGGCGCACGAACCGTAGGCCGGCATACCGTCGGCCAGTCGCCGCCGCAACGGGTCGAGTAGGTCGCATTCCCGCAACAGCAGGCTGATGGTGGTGGATTCCCCGCCGGGGATGACCAGAGCATCCACCGAATCGAGTTCGGCCCGGCGGCGCACGGTGACCGCCTGCGCCCCGGCCTCGCTCAGTGCGGCGAGGTGTTCCCGCGTATCGCCCTGCAGTGCCAGCACCCCGACTTTTACGCCGCTCACCTGACGGGCGGGGTGTAGCCCCGTTGATAGCGGGTCAGACCCTCCTGCATGACCGCGGCCACCATGTCGCCGCGCTGGTTGAAGATCTTGCCCTGGGTCAGCGCCCGGCCTCCGCACGCCGACGGCGAGGACTGGTCGTAGAGCAGCCACTCGTCGGCCCGGAACGGCCGCAGGAACCAGATTGCGTGATCCAGCGAAGCCACCATCAGGTGCGGGCGCTCATCGGGATGGGTGGCCTGTGCCGAGCCCAGCAGGGTGAGATCGCTCATATAGGTCAGGGCGCAGATGTGCAGTACCGGATCGTCAGGCAACGGTTCTTTGTGTTTGAACCACACCTGCTGCTGGGACGCTTTTCCCGGAAGCAGTGCGAGTTCATCGCGGGGCACCATCCGGATATCCCATTCGGCGAACTGAGAGAACCCGGCGTCATCGAAAACCCTTCCGGAAGAACGGAATCCGGGTGTGTCTTCCGGTGCCGGGGCCGCAGGCATCTCATCCTGGTGCTCAATGCCGTCCTGCTCGGTCTGAAATGAGACGCCCCTCGAGAAGATGACCTCGCCGTGCTGGACGGCATTGACCCGCCGGGTGCAGAAGGATCCACCGTCACGAGGGCGGTCCACCAGGTAGACGGCGGGCTTGGCGGCATCGCCGGGACGCAGGAAATACCCGTGCAGAGAATGCACTCCGAACTCGGAGCCGACGGTGCGAATAGCGGACACCAGTGATTGGCCGAGGATGTGACCGCCGAAAGTCCTCTGCAGGAATCCTGATTCGGGGCTGAAAACGGCCCCGCGGTAAATGTTGACCTCAAGTTGTTCGAGGTCGAGGATCTCCTCGATCGCCATGCTTCTACTTCTGGTCTTCGCGCGAGCGGCTCATCGGGGTCGCGCTACCAGCCCCGCTGGGCCAGCCGGTGCGGTTCGGGAATGTCATCGACGTTGATACCCACCATGGCCTCACCCAGTCCGCGGGATACCTTCGCCAGCACATCGGGATCGTCGAAGAACGTGGTGGCCTTGACAATGGCCGCGGCCCGGGCCGCAGGGTCGCCGGACTTGAAGATGCCCGATCCCACGAACACGCCATCAGCGCCGAGTTGCATCATCATCGCCGCATCAGCCGGGGTCGCGATACCGCCGGCGGTGAACAGCGTGACCGGAAGCTTTCCGGCACGCGCCACCTCGACCACG
>CALQLM010000217.1 GCA_943331415.1 Bifidobacterium breve | reverse complement strand
GCACCGGTAAGGATAAGGACGGCAATCCGGTGAAATTCCTGTCCGCCATCATCGTGCTCGGCCCCCAGTCGCTCGCCGAGATCTGGGCTGCGGTCCTCCCTGAAGGCAACAGCGACCTCGATACCGCCACCGCGGTGCTGGACTCGTTCAAACCCGCGACACCTCAATAAGAACAACGTCGGGCCAATCTACGGTCTGATGGCGCCGCGGGGCTGGGCAGCGCCAGCGGACGACACGCGGACGTGAGCCAACGCAAAGAGTTGAACGCACAGCTCAACGGGTTGGGGCGGACGAGCTGGCCTGTAAGCCGGATTCTGTCCCACGCCGCCGAGTAACGACGTCGCAGTGGCGACCATCCATCTGGGCACACCGTCGCCGGGTACCTCGAGCGGCCTACCCGCAGGCTCGGGCGAGCAGCCCTCAAACGCCTGCGCAGCCGCATCGAAATGCGGCCTCCTGGCCTTGCTTCGGGTGGGGTTTACCAAGCCGTCCCGGTCACCCGGGGCGCTGGTGCGCTCTTACCGCACCGTTTCACCCTTACCACCCGGCCTCAAACCTCAGGCACGGGTGGCGGTCTGTTTTCTGTGGCACTGTCCCGCGAGTCACCTCGGATTGCCGTTAGCAATCACCCTGCTCTGTGAAGTCCGGACTTTCCTCGACCTATCGACAGTCACCCGTCGTGGGCCGCGGCCGCCCGGCCAACTCGTCCGCACCGCCCAACGTACTAGTTCTTGCGGTAAACCAGCCAGCGCATCTCGATCGGGCACTCCTCGACAGGCAGGTCGTAAACGTCGAGGCCCGTGGTCCAGTTGGCATACCAGCTGGTCGGGGGCCACTTATCCGCGGGCTGATGACTCTTTTCATAGTCATGGACGGAGTCGTCGGCAACCAACTCGAGCGGCAGCCGCGATGACGCGGTCGCCAGTTCGTCCGGGGTGAAAATCGTGGTGTAGGCCTGCTGACCCAGTTCCCGGGCTGCATCGTCGACCGTGTGACCCGGTCGGACGAGGAAGATGTTGAACAGCAGGCGACCCCCGGGCGCCAGGCAGTGGGCGGCCAGTTCGAACAGTGCTCGGAGCTGATCGGTGTTGCGGAAGTCCGACACCACCTCCGACAGCACGATCAATTGGTAGTCGGTGCGCAGATCCTCCAGCGTGGCGAAGACGTCCCGTTGAATGACCCGGATGTTCAGTGACTCCTTGGCGGCCTCGGCCCGAATGATGTCGGCGAATCCCCCGGTCATCTCGACCGCGTCGACCGGGTGGCCGCGCCGGGCAAGCGCAAGGCTGTTGCGCCCGGTTCCGGCACCGATGTCGAGCACCCGGAACGCCGCCGGGTCCGCGGCTTCGTCGGCCAGATCCCACACCCGAGCGTCCGGTTCGGTACCGAACAACGGTGGCTCGCGGGTGGCGATCCAGTTGTCGTAGGCACCGGCCACGGTGAACCACCGCGAGTTGATCGTGTAGGTCGCCGTCATGCCGACCGGCGACTCGTAGGAGATCACGATGTCCGACCGCGGCGAGGCCGTGTACGCCTCAGCCAACTGGCCCGCGAGGATGCCGCGCATGTGGTCGAAGTCCTCTTTGGAGAACTGAACCCCGATGGCCTTGAAGGTCTCATCGCACAGGGTGATGTACTCCTCGAGCATGCCCGGCACGGCCGGCAGGACAATTTCTCCCTTGACGATCGCGCGTCGCTGCAGCCTCCGCAGCATCGCCTGCCGAATCGGCGATTGGGTCGACGCCGGTGGTGTGTCCACGTTGATTCCCCTACTGATTCCCTAGTTCCGAGACTTCCTAGTTCCGCGACTTCCTAGTTCCGCGGCGGCTCGGCCCGCCGGGCCCAGATCACGTTATCGGTCAGCGAAACACGCTCCCCGTCGGGACTGTCCGCCATCCGTTCTACCGCACCCACCCGGACCCGTTCCCACTGGGCAACGTCGAGTTCCAGGCCCGCCAGCACCTCCTCGGCGCTCGGAAATTCATGGTGGTGAATCTTCGACGCCCACGGCGGGGCCGCACCATGGTCGACGATCAGCAGGCTGCCGCCGGGAGCCACCGCGTCGGCAGCCCGGCGGAGTAGCGCAGGCCGGTCCATCTCGACGGGGCTGTGCAGGAACTGTGCCGACACCAGATCGAAGGAGCCGGCGGGGAAACCCGTGCTGAGATCGCATGACTGAAAGTCGATCTGAGCAGCGAGCCCGCGTGACTCGGCGGCGGCATGTGCGCGGTCGAGGGCGGTGGTTGAGATATCGACTGCCACGACGGTCCACCCCTGTTCAGCCAGCCACAGTGAATCGCCGCCCTCACCGCAGCCGAGGTCGAGCGCATGCGCGGGGTCCAGTTCGCCGACGATCTCAGCGAGCATGGCGTTCACCCGACCACTCCACACCTGCGGCTTGGCTGTGTAGTGCGCCTCCCAGGCAACGCGCGCGTCCTCGGCCGACTCAGCCATCGTGTCTGCGTAGGTAGGAGGTGTCGTTGACCAGGCGGACCGACGCACCGTCGTCGGGATAGAACTCCGCGATGCTCAACGATGCAAGATCAAGGTGCAACCGATGCAGGATCGTCGGGCCGGCCCCCAGTGCCAGCCGCAGCAGGGTCTTGATCGGGGTGACGTGAGAAACCACCAGCACGGTGCCGGGGCCGTGGTGGGCGATGATGCGGTCGCGGGCGCGCTGAACGCGGTGCTGGACCTCATCGAAGCTCTCGCCACCGGGTGCGCTGAGGCTGGTGTCACGCAACCAGCGGCCGTGCAGCTCGGGATGTCGCTGCGACGCTTCGGGAAACGTCAGTCCCTCCCACTCGCCGAAGTCGGTCTCAATGAGGTCATCGTCAACCTCGACTGTCAGACCGAGGGCATCGGCAGCCATACTGGCCGTGGCATGGGCACGGGCGAGCGGAGAACTCACAATCGCGGCGATACCGCGTTTCTGGGCCAGATAACGGGCGGCATCCTCAGCCTGACCGCGACCGATGTCGGTGAGTTCAGGGTTACCGCGTCCGGAGTAGCGGCGCTGCACTGACAACTCCGTCTGGCCATGACGCAACAACAGCAGACGGGTCGGCCCGCCACGATTTCCAGTCCAGGCCGCTGGCGGGACGGCGACCGCACCGGGCGGTGGGTCAGCGGCGCTCGGGGCGATCTCTCCGTCTGCGGAATCCATGGCCTCATTGGCAAGGCGGTCGGCATGCTTATTGCGCTCGCGAGGAATCCAGGAATACGTGACGACGTCGAACGTCGACGCCAGGGCGCGGGCCTGCTGATGAAGCTCCGCCATACCGGGGTGTTTGACTTTCCAACGCCCGTTCATCTGTTCGACGATCAGTTTCGAATCCATCGACACCGCAACCTCATTCGCGCCGAGTCGGCGGGCCTCCTCGAGCCCGGCGATAAGACCCCGGTATTCGGCGACGTTGTTGGTGGTCAGTCCGATGAACTGCTTGTGCTCGGCTAGCACGGTGCCGTGGTCAGCCGACCACACCACGCAACCGAAGCCGGCCGGGCCGGGGTTTCCCCGCGAGCCGCCGTCAGCCTCGATGATGACTCTCACTCGCCGGGCCCCCGAACGCGCAACAGGATCGTCCCGCACTCCGAACACCGCAGCACCTCGTCGTCGGACGATGCCGTGATGCGGGCCATTTCGCCCCGGTCGAGTTCGATGCGGCAGCCTCCGCAGCGGCCACCGATCAGGCGGCCGGCGCCGATACCCGACGATGCGCGCTGCCGGTCGTAAAGAGCCAGCAGCTCGCCGTCGAGTCCCGAAACGAGTTCGGTACGCCGGGCGTCCCGGCCTGTTCGGGTGTGCTCGATTTCAGCGAGCACGTCATCGCGGGCCTGCTCGGCGGCAATCAATTCCTGCCCCAGACCGTCCAAACCGGACTGTTCGGTTCCCTGCTCGGCGGCGAGTTGCTCGCGACGCTCCATCACCTCCAGCAACGAGTCCTCCAAGCTCGCCTGCCGACGCTCAAGGGTGTCCAACTCGTGTTGAAGTTCTTCGAGTTGCTTGGGGTTCACCGTTCCGGAGTCCAGCAGCCCGCGATCGCGATCCTCGCGCTGCCGGACCGCATCAACCTCGGATTCCAGCCGACTGATCTGAGCATCGACATCTTCCAATGCGATACCGAGGACGGCAAGTCGATCAG
>CALQLM010000216.1 GCA_943331415.1 Bifidobacterium breve | reverse complement strand
GGCACAGGTGACCGCGACCTGTGCGGTGGTCGGCAATCCGGCTGATGCCGCCGCAGCCACCGCCGGCCAGTCCATGCACCAGATCGCCAGCACCCGGGCGGTCACCGACGCCCTCGGGTCCTGATCGACACCCGTACTGCGCTGATTCGGCCATGGCCCGCCACCGGAACGCCGATCGAACCTCCTGGGCCGGAGGTGATCTCGTAACCGCATACCCGGGCATCCATCCGCATCGACGCGCCCTGCCACTGCCCCTGGGTCACCAGCAGAGTGCAACCCCGCTGCCGGGCCCTGGCCACCACGGCCCGCGCCCGCGTCGCGGACACACAGCGACCGGCCAGTCCGAGCACCACCAGATCCATTCCATCCATCAGCACCGCGGCCACCTCGACCGGGTCGGTGCCCGGTTCCGGAATCACCGCCAGCCGACTGAGGTCCGCGCCCATCTCGGCGGCGGCCAACAACCCGAAGTCCGGCAGTCCGACGACAGCCACATGACCGCCGGCCGCCGTCACCTCGGCGGCAATGCCCACCGGCAGCGATCGGGCCCCGGAGAGTACGGCCACCGCACCCTTGGCCAACCCGCCCACGAGCGGCTCGGGGACCTCGATGGCGGGCGATCGGGCGCCCATCTTCCCGGACACCGCCGCCATCTGGCGCCGCAGCTGTTCTAGCTGCTCAGAGCGGTCAAGCTGCCGCTGCTCCAGGGCAATCGCCGCCGTCATCGCCCACCTCCAGCTGCGATCGACGTTCACTGTTTTCGAAGGTATGTTCGATAGTGGGAGTAAACACCCGCGGGCAGACAAGCGTCAAGGGGTTAGCGACAGGGGGGGTTATTCCCACTCGATGGTGCCCGGCGGCTTGCTCGTCACATCGAGCACCACCCGGTTGACCTCGGGCACCTCATTGGTGATCCGCGTCGAGATGCGCTCCAGCACCTCATAGGGCACCCGGGTCCAGTCGGCCGTCATGGCGTCCTCGCTGGAGACCGGTCGCAGCACGATCGGGTGGCCGTAGGTGCGACCGTCGCCCTGGACGCCGACTGAACGGACATCGGCCAGCAGCACCACCGGGCATTGCCAGATCTGGGCATCCAGTCCGGCCGAGGTCAACTCTTCGCGAGCGATCAGATCCGCACGACGCAGCGTGTCGAGGCGGTCGGCGGTGACCTCACCGACAATCCGGATGCCCAAACCGGGCCCCGGAAAGGGTTGGCGCGCAACGATTTCCTCGGGTAATCCGAGTTCACGTCCGACCGCCCGAACCTCGTCCTTGAACAACAGCCGCAGCGGCTCGACGAGTGCGAACTTCAAATCCGCCGGCAGACCGCCGACGTTGTGATGACTCTTGATGTTGGCAGTGCCACTGCCCCCGCCGGACTCGACGACATCGGGGTACAACGTGCCCTGAACCAGAAATTCGATCTGGTGATCCTCGGAATCGTTGTCAGCCAACAGGTCTCGCACCGCACCTTCGAAGGCCCGGATGAACTCGCGGCCGATGATCTTGCGCTTACCCTCCGGATTGACCACTCCCGAAAGCGCTTCCAGAAATCTGTCCTGCGCGTCGACCGTCACCAACCGGGCACCGGTGGCCGCCACGAAATCCCTTTGCACCTGGGCACGCTCACCGGCGCGCAGCAGACCGTGATCGACGAATACACACGTCAACCGGTCGCCGATGGCCCGTTGGACCAGTGCGGCCGCAACCGCGGAGTCCACACCGCCGGAAAGTCCGCAGATGGCGTGCCCGTCGCCGATCTGTTCACGCACCGCCTCGATGAGCGACTCAGCGATATTGGCCGCCGTCCAGTCCGCGCCGATACCGGCGAACTCGTGCAGGAACCGACTGAGCACCTGCTGGCCGTGCGGGGTGTGAATCACCTCGGGGTGATACTGCACCCCGGCGAGACCGCGGCTGCGATCTTCGAAGGCCGCCACCGGTGCGCCGGCACTGGTCGCCACCACCTCGAAGCCGGCGGGCGCGGCAGTCACCGCGTCGCCATGGCTCATCCACACCGGCTGATTACCGGACAGTCCCGAATGCAGTTCGCCACCAAGAACATTCATCTCAGTGCGGCCGTACTCGCTGGTGCCGGTACGGGCGACGGTGCCACCGAGGGCCTGGGCCATGGCCTGGAATCCGTAGCAGATACCGAACACCGGGACGCCGAGATCAAACACCGCCGGATCGAGTTGGGGCGCCCCGTCGGCATACACGCTGGCCGGCCCGCCGGAGAGCACGATGGCCCGCGGGTTCTTGGCCTTGATCTCCTCGATGGTCGCGGTGTGTGCAATAACCTCGGAGAAGACCCGGGCCTCACGGACCCGCCGGGCGATCAACTGGGCGTACTGGGCGCCGAAGTCGACCACCAAGACTGGGCGGGGCGAGGATGGGTCTGGTTGCACCGGCACAGTCTAGAGGCGGGTATGTGACCGGCAGCTAGCTACCGACAGTCAGTCCGACCTTCTGGAACTCCTTGAGGTCGCAGTACCCGGCTTTGGCCATCGACCGCCGCAACCCGCCCACGAGGTTCAGCGAGCCGAATGGGTCATCGGACGGCCCGTTGAGCACCTCATCAAGGGACGGTCGCTCACCGAGTGCGACCTGAAGTAGTGCGCCGCGCGGCAGTGATGGATGCGCGGCGGCGGCCGGCCAGAACCATCCCTTGCCCAGGGACTCGGCGGCCACGGCCAATGGTGTGCCGAGCAGTACCGCATCGGCACCGCAGGCGATGGCCTTCGCGAGTTCACCCGAGGTGTGGATATCGCCATCGGCGAGGACGTGAACGTAACGTCCGCCGGTCTCGTCGAGGTATTCGCGGCGCGCGGCGGCGGCGTCGGCGATTGCCGTCGCCATCGGCACATTGATACCGAGAACCTCGTCGCTGGTGGTCGCGCCCAGCGTGGAGCCGTAGCCGACGATGACGCCGGCCGCACCGGTGCGCATCAGGTGCAGGGCTGTGCGGTGGTCGGCCACACCACCGGCCACCACTGGAACGTCGAGTTCGGCGATGAAGGTCTTCAGATTCAGTGGCTCTTCGTCGGACGCCACTCGTTCAGCCGAGATGATGGTGCCCTGGATGATCAGGAGGTCGATTCCCGCCGCCACCAACGCCGGGGTGAGCGCCTGGGCATTCTGCGGGCTGACCCGAACGGCGGTGGTGATTCCGGCGTCTCGGATGCGGGCCACCGCCGCCCCGAGCAGTTCCGGGTCCAGCGGGGCCGCATGCAGCTGCTGGAGGAGCCGGATGGAAGCCGAGGGGTCCGCATCATCGGCCAGGGAGATCACCTGGGCGATCTTGGCCTCGACATCGGCGTGCCGACCGATCAGACCCTCGCCGTTGAGCACTCCCAATCCGCCCAGCCGGCCGAGTTCGATGGCGAACTCCGGTGAGACCAGGGCATCGGTCGGATGTGCGACGACGGGAATCTCGAAACGGTAGGCATCCAATTGCCAAGAGGTGGATACATCCTTGGAGGATCGGGTGCGCCTTGCGGGCACGATATTGATCTCGCCGAGTTCATATGTTCGGCGAGCTGTTCGGCCCATGCCGATTTCAACCATGTCACGCATGTTGTATGCCTAGCGGGCGTAGTAGTTGGGCGCTTCGACAGTCATCGTGATGTCGTGCGGGTGGCTCTCTTTGAGCCCGGATGCGGTGATCTGGACGAACTGTGCGCGCTGCAGATCGGCGATGGTGGGAGCGCCGGTGTATCCCATCGCCGCACGCAGGCCTCCGGTCAGCTGGTGGATCACCGTGGACAGCGGTCCGCGGAACGGAACCCGACCCTCGATGCCTTCGGGAACCAGTTTGTCCTCGGAGAGCACGTCGTCCTGGAAATAGCGGTCCTTGGAGAATGACTTGGCTTCTCCCCTGCCCTGCATCGCCCCGAGCGAACCCATGCCGCGGTAGCTCTTGAACTGCTTGCCGTTGACGAAGATCAAGTCTCCGGGTGCCTCTGCGGTGCCGGCCAGAAGTGAGCCCAGCATCGCCGCCGACGCGCCGGCCGCGAGCGCCTTGGCAATGTCACCGGAGTACTGCAGACCGCCGTCGGCGATCACCGGCCCTCCGGCCGGACCGCCGACGGCGGCAGCTTCCCGGATGGCGGTGATCTGCGGGGCGCCCACACCCGCGACCCCCCGGGTGGTGCAGATCG
>CALQLM010000215.1 GCA_943331415.1 Bifidobacterium breve | reverse complement strand
GAAACGCTGTCGGCAACCGCGCTGTGGTTCTCCGAAAAGCTGCGAGAGTCCAAACATTTCGACGTGATCTCGGATGGCTCGAAGATCCCGGTGGTGGCGTTCAAGCTGTCCGGCGACTTCGGCTACAACGAATACGACATCTCCGCGGCACTGCGCATCTACGGCTGGCAGGTGCCGGCGTACACGATGCCCGAGGGCGCCGAGAACATCTCAGTGTTGCGGGTGGTGGTGCGCGAAGGGTTCTCGTCGGATCTGGCCCGCTCGCTGTGGGAGGACCTGCATGCGGTGATCGACCACCTGGCCGAGATCAAGCCCGGTGGCCACTTCACCGAGGAACGCTTCGCGCACTAGCAGCGAATGCGGCTGTTTCCAGGATCGTAAATCGCCGTGAGTGACACGGTGATCGGATACACCTCACCACCGACATTGACGGCGTAAGTGCCGGCCCGGACCCATTCCGGTGTGATCACGGAACCGTCGGCGGCGCGGATGTAGCCGAGTCCGACGCAGGTGCCGACCGTCGCACCCCAGGCCGCCGAGGTCACCTGGCCGGCCACTTCGCCCTCGCGCAGGATCAACTCACCACCCCACAGCATCGGAGTGTCCGAATCGACCGAGAAGCTCACCACGCGTCGCCGCGGTCCTTCGGCTTTCGCCTGTTGCACCGATGCGCGGCCAAGGAAATCGATATCGGTGGAGAGCTTGCAGGCGAACAGCAGTCCGGCCTCGACCGGACTGTCATTGGGCGTGAGCTCGCGACCGAACGCCCGGTAGCCCTTCTCCAGGCGCATGGATTCGATCGCGTAATAGCCCCCGCGGGCGATGCCGAATTGCTCACCGGCCGCGAGCAGATCCTCGTAGACACCGACGGCGAATTCGGTCGGAACATAGAGTTCCCAACCGAGTTCACCCACATAGGTGATCCGGGTGGCGCGCACACTCGCGTATCCCAGTGAGATCAGCCTGCTGGTGGCGAAGGGGAATGCGGAATCGGACAGATCGGCGTCAGTCAGGCTTGACAACAGTTGCCGTGACTTCGGGCCCATCACCCCGAAGACCGCCATGGCAGAGGTGAGGTCGACGATTTCAGCGTGCGCCCCGGCCGGCATGTTCGTGCGGATGTGGTCCTTATCCCGTTCGGTGGTCGCGGCACTGCTGACGATCAGGAATTCATCCGCGCCCGTTCTGGTCACGGTCACATCGGCTTCGTAGGTGCCGCGCTCGTTGAGCATTCCGGTGTACACCGACCGACCGATCGGAACCGCGACATCGGCCGTGCACAACCACTGCAGGGTTTCTTCCGCGTCAGATCCGGTGAGCAGGTACTTGGAGAACGAGGTCTGGTCGAACACCGTCACGCCGGCGCGGGTGTTGATCTGTTCGGCGATCGACCATGGCAACCAGTTCTGCTTGCCCCAGGAGTATTCAATGCGCGCGTCGGTCCCGGGTGGTGCGAAGAAGTTGGCCCGCTCCCAACCCATCCGGCTGCCGAAGTTGGCTCCGGCCGCGGCCAGCAGATGATGCACCGGTGAGCGGCGAAATGGCCGCGCGGTCGTCAGTTCGCGGTTGGGCCAGGGAATTTCGTAGTGCACACCGAGGATCTCCGCGACACGATCGTGCAGCCAGGCCACATTGCCGTTGAACGGTGCGAAGCGGCGGATGTCCACGCCGGTGAGATCGGTGGTGGGCGATCCGTTGACGATCCACTCGGCCAGTGCCCGGCCCGCCCCGCCCGCCGAGGCGATGCCGACCGAGTTGAACCCCGCTCCGACAAAGAAGTTGGCGCACTCCGGCGCCTCGCCGAGGATGAACTGGTTGTCCGGAGTGAAGCTCTCCGGGCCGTTGTAGAGCTTCTTGAGACCGGTGTGCTCCAAGGCTGGGATCCGTAGCAGGGCATTGTTCATCAGGATTTCGAAGTGATCCCAGTCTTCCTCCAGGAGCTGGAATTCGAACGGGTAGGGGATCGCATCCGGTGCCACCCACGGTTTGGCTTCGGGTTCGAAACCGCCGATGACCAGACCGCCGACCTCCTCCTTGAAGTAGGTGTAGCCATCTGGATCGCGCAGGATCGGCAGGTCGGTGTGCACACCCTCGATGGTCTCGGTCACCACGTAAAAATGCTCTGCGGAATAAAGCGGAACATTCACACCCGCCATCGCCCCGACCTGTTTAGCCCATTGACCGGCGCAGTTGACCACGATCTCGGCTTCGATATCGCCGGCGTCGGTGCGCACTCCGCTGACCCTGCCGTCGGTACTGAGGACATCGAGAACGCGCACTCGCTCGAATACCCGGGCTCCACGCTGACGGGCGCCTTTGGCGAGCGCCATCGTCAGATCTGTCGGATTGGCCTTACCGTCGGCGGGTAGCCAGATCGCACCCACAAGATCGTCGGTCCGCATCACCGGGTAACGCTGCAGCGCCTCCTGCGGGTCCAGCAGTTCGCACTCGAGGTCATAGGCTGCGGCGCTGGCGGCCGTTCGGCGCAGCTGAATCATCCGGTCCTGCGTGCGCGCCACCGTGACACCACCGCATTGCTTGTATCCCGCACTCAGGCCGGTTTCGGCTTCCAACTCGGCGTACAGCTGCGTGGAGTACTGCACAAGACGGGTGCCGCTCTCCGACGCGCGTAGCTGGCCTACCAGGCCGGCGGCATGCCACGTTGTGCCGCAGGACAATTGACCCTGCTCGAGCAGCACCACATCCCGGCTGCCGAGTTTGGTCAGGTGGTAGGCAACGCTGGTGCCGATCACGCCACCGCCGATGATGACGACCTGCGCACGCTCGGGCAGTGTTGGGGTGGACATGATTCTCCTAGTCCGAGGCCTGGGCGTCGATGAGCAGTTTTGCGAAATTCCGACTTCGGAACTCGGCTACGGCGGAGGTGTAACGTTCCATAGCCCAATCCCAGAAGTCGAAATCTAAAGTGCTGGAACCATTCTGGATGCATCCCCACAGCGTCCAGCCGTATTTTCCTACGATGCCCTGTAGTCGTGCCCGAGCGACCTTATGGCGCAGTGGACGACCGTAGTACAGGGTGACGAGCTCGACGAGCTGATCATCGGATAGCCCGCATTCCCCCCAGATATTGCCCAGTTCAAAACAGGGATCGTTGTTACCGGAGTACTCGTAGTCGATCAGCCAGACCTTCTCGCCGTCATCGACGAAATTGCCGGCCAGCAGGTCGTTATTGCACGGCACCGTGGTCTGATCGCCTGCTTCAAGCACCTGCCTTACCGCCGCGAAGTCGTCGGCGAAATCCAGATAGTCGGCAGGCAGCCGGAACCCGTTGTCGTGCACGGCCTTCAGGTAGGCGGGTTGGCGCTCGAACATGTCGAACCGATCGCGAAATCGGGGCCCGGCGTGCAGAGTCCGACAGCCTTCGGCCACCCGGGCCAAAACCTCGGGTCGCTGCAGATCGGCATTGGTGAGTGTGGTGCCCTCAAGAAAGCCCACCAGCAGGATTCCCAGATCGGGGCGGTAGTCGACGACGGGTGCACCCACCCCGGCCTGCTCCGCGGCCCGGGAGTTGACGTACTCGTTATCGCGGTCGATTCCCAGCAGGTTCCCGCTGTTGGTACTGAACCGGGCGACGTAGGTCCCGGTCGCGGTGGTGATCTTCACATTGCGGTTGGTCAGGCCGCCCGGCAGATCCTCGATCCGGCGTGGTTGTCCGGTCAATACCGGGAGCTGGTCGAGCAATGCATCCAGGTCCGAGTCGGAAACAGATGGCATCGGCCGACTCTACCGGCACGCGCGCGAGACGACGTGGGACAATTTATGGCGGTGACATGACGATGCAGACCCCTCCGTCGACTCCGTCGACGCAAGCGCAGACCCGAGCGGTCAACGGCGAAGCCGTCGTCGACCTCGGGGCCATCGCGCATAACGTCTCCGTGCTGCGCGAGCATGCCGGTCCGGCCCAGGTGATGGCCGTGGTCAAGGCAGACGGCTACGGCCACGGCGCGTCAGCGGTCGCCCGTGCGGCGCTGGCGGCCGGAGTGGCCGAACTCGGGGTCGCCACGATCGATGAGGCGCTCGCTCTTCGCACCGACGGCATCACCGCGCCGGTGTTGGCCTGGTTGCACGTGCCGGGCACGGAGTTCGACGCCGCCCTGAACGCGAACGTGGGAATCGGTGTCTCGTCGCTGCGTCAGATCGAGGATCTCAG
>CALQLM010000214.1 GCA_943331415.1 Bifidobacterium breve | reverse complement strand
AGCGCCAGTCGCAGGTGGATCAGCGTTAACGCCCAGGCACTATCGAGATGGGTCAGCAGGTAGTGCACGCCGATCAATCCGTCTCTGCCGGCGCCGCCCGCCGCCGGGTATCGAGAGCGTCGATGACCTCGTCGGCACGCACACCGCCGAGGACGGTTCCGGTGTCGTCGACGGCGACGCCGATTCCCGATGGTGAGGACAGTGCGGCGTCCAGTGCGGTGCGCAGCGTGCCATCGGGATGCAGCAGTGAGCCGCCCGCGGTCACGCTGTCATAGAGCGTGTGGCCGTCGCGGTGCGCGTCCACACCGGCGGCATCGATCCAGCCGAAGGGTGTTCCGTTATCGCGGCGGACCAGCCGCCACTGTCCGGGTGACAGCTCCAGGGCGTCGATCTCGTCCTCGGCGATGGTCGAAAGTGGTTGCAGTTCAAGGCCGGCGGCGTTGATGAACTGCAGCCCACGGTAGCCGCGGTCATCCCCGATGAACTCGGAGACAAATTCGCTGGCCGGATTGGACAGCAGCCGGGCCGGGGCGTCGTACTGCTGCAGACCGCCGCCGGGGCCGAAGACCGCCACCGCGTCACCGAGTGTGATGGCCTCGTCGATGTCATGGGTGACGAAGACGATGGTCTTGCGCAGCTCGCTCTGCAGGCGCAGGATCTCGGCCTGCAACTCGTCGCGGACCACCGGGTCGACCGCCGAGAACGGCTCATCCATGAGCAGGATCGGCGGATCGGCGGCCAGTGCGCGTGCCACCCCGACGCGCTGCTGCTGACCTCCGGACAGTTGGGCCGGGTAGCGCTGGCCCAGTTTGGGATCCAGACCCACCCGTTCGAGCAGACCGTAGGCGGCCTGGCGTGCGGCCCGGCGGGAAACTCCGGTGAGCACCGGCACGCATGCGACGTTGTCGATCACCCGCTGATGCGGCATCAGACCGCCACTTTGAATGACGTACCCGATCCCGAGTCGCAGCTTGACCGGATCGACCGTGGACACATCGCGTCCGTCGACGCTGACGGTGCCCGAGGTGGGTTCGACCATCCGGTTGATCATCCGCATCGAGGTGGTTTTGCCGCACCCCGACGGCCCCACGAACACGGTCAGCGAACCGGCGGGCACGTCCAGGCTCAGAGCGTCGACGGCCACGGTGCCGTCCGGGTAGCGCTTGGTGACGTCGGTGAAGGTGATCATCGGCCGGCAATCGGGGTATCGAAACCGTTGTCCTGCAACCAACCACGGGCCGCCTGATCGGGATCGACACCGGAGTTTCCTGAGACCGCCGCGTTGAGCTTGGTCAGACCGGCTGTGGTGAGTTTGGCCGACACCGCATCGAGGATCGACTTCAGCGGCTCCGACATCTTCTGCGAGCTGACCAGCGGCACCACATTGCCGGGCAGGAAATTGTTCTTCGGATCGGCGAGCACGACGAACCGGTTCTGCGGGATCGCCGGTGAGGTGCTGAAGATATTAGCCGCGTTGACGGTGCCATCGAGCAGCGCGCGCACGGTCGCCGGCCCGCCGCCGTCGCTGATGGCGATGAAGTTATCGGCGGAGATGATCAAGCCGTAGTTGGCCTTGAGGCCGACCAGTCCCACACCGCGCTTGAGGAATTCCGACGGTGCGCCGAACCTCACCTCGCGGGAGTGCACCGCGAGGTCGGCGATGGTCTTGAGTTTCCACTTGGCGGCGGTGGCCTCGGTGACGGTGACGGTGTCGGTGTCGTTCGCCGGCGCCGGGGTGAGGATCGTCAAGTCGCCGGGCAGGGCCCGAAACAGCGCCAACTCGACCTGATCGGGTGCGGTGACGGTGCTCTTCGGATCGAAGTACTGCAGCAGGTTCCCGGTGTACTCCGGAACGAGATCGATGGAACGGTCGCGCAGCGCCGGGATGTAGGTCTCGCGGCTACCGATGCCGAACTGGCGGCCCACGGTGAATCCGTTCACCTCCAGGGCATGGGCGTAGATCTCGGCGATGATCTTGGACTCGGGGAAGTCAGCCGAGCCGACCACCACCGATTTGAGATCGGCCGATATCGGCCCGCCGCCGAGCGGATTGGAACTGCCGCAGCCGCTCGCGATCAGCGTGACCGCCAGCAGTAGTGCGCTCAATCGGCTTCGTCGCCGCCGTGGGCTCATCGTCAACCTGGTCCGCACCCGACTGACACTAATCGCACTCGCGGGGAATTGACCCGTCCTTCTGCACTGGCTGATACTGGCTCTCGATGAACCTGCTGAGGAATCCTCGGATCTGGATCTACCTGGTGGTTGGCATCGCCGCTGCCGGTCTCATTTGGTACGACCAGTGGCGCAACTCCGATGAGCAGCGTCTGAAGCGCTGCGTTGAGGCCTCCATCAGTGAAATGATGCAGAGCAATCCCGAACTGGCCGAGTTTGACAATGCCGGGCCCATCTTCGATTCGATGGCCCGGCCGGCCTGCAAGAAGCGGTTGGGCATCAACTGAGCTGGGGCCTCACCTAAGTCGGGGTTGTAGCGTCAGGGCCATGAAATACGGAATCTTCGGCAGCGCTGTGGGCGATGGAACCCTTGATGACGTGGTGGCCCAGGCCGCCTCGACCGAGCGCGACGGGTTCGCCGCCTACTGGGCGCCCAATATCTTCGGCCACGACGCGATGACCGCGCTGGCGGTGGCCGGCATCCAGGTGCCGCGGATCGAACTGGGCACCGCCGTGGTGCCGACATTCCCGCGCCATCCGCATGCGATCGCCCAGCAGGCGCTGACGGTGGCGGCCGCCTCGGGAAACCGTTTCACGTTGGGTATCGGTCTGAGCCACAAGATCGTGATCGAGAACATGTTGGGCCTGAGCTACGACAAGCCGGTGCGCCACCTGCGCGAGTACCTGAGTGTGCTGATGCCGTTGTCGCGCAACGAGCCCGCCAACTTCGACGGCGAGATGTATCAGGTGCACGCCGCGCTGAGTGCCAAGGGTGCGGAGGGTTTCAGTGTGGTGGTGGCCGCACTGGGCGAGCAGATGCTGCGCGTCACCGCGGCGATGGCCGATGGCACGTTGACCTGGTGCACGGGTCCGGTGACACTGGCCAATCACATCGTCCCCACGATCACGAAGGCCGCGGAGGAATTCGGCCGCCCGGCGCCGCGGGTCATCGCGGCACTGCCGGTGTGTGTTACCGATGATCGGGCGGGCGCCTCGGCGCGCGCGGCGGAGACGTTCGCGGGCTACGGCGGGCTGCCCAGCTACCGGGCCATGCTCGATCGCGAGGGTGTGGCCGGGCCGGCCGATATCGCGATCATCGGCTCCGCCGCGGAGGTCCAAGACCGGGTCGGCGCGCTGGCCGGAATCGGCGTCACCGACTTCGCCGCGGTGGAGTTCGGCGCGACTGCAGATGAAGTCGCCAATACCCGCGAGGCGCTCAAAGGCCTCTTGGGTGGGAAGTAACTAGTCCTTCTTGCGGCCGGGCCGGGGCGGGGGCGGCGGAGTCGCCTTGACGGCAGGCTCGAACTTGCCGCCCTTCTTGGGGTCGTACCCGCCTGCTTTGCCTGGTTGCGGCTGAGTCATGTCAGTTCCTCCCACTTGTTCCTGGGACCACGGTACGCCTCTACCAGGATCGTCATTGGTTGAATCTTTTGACGTGCGCCATGAGCTGTTCCATCAGACCGTCAGGCAGGTCGATGGCCAGGTTCACGTCATCGAGAGCGATGACGTCACCGTCGCTGGTGTAGGGCAGCAGTTCCTGCGCTTCACCGATGCGGGCGCACATGGTGGTGATGAATTGCTGGTAACCGACGAGCGGGCAGAGCGTGAAAGCGGCCATGTCCTGGACGAAGACGAATGCCTCAGAGTTCACCGGGGTTTGAAGGCAGATCTCCGCCTGGCCCAGTAGTGCGTCGTGGTAATCCATCAGGCGTTTGGCGACGCTGACGATCGCGTCGGAATCGGGGCCTCCGTCGCCGGTGTCACCGCCGAAGGCACCTTTGAATGCCGGGCTGAGCATGAACTGCTCCATCTGCCGGACGAGGTCGACGATGGTGTTCATCGACTCGAACGCCATCACGGAATAGGCGTTGCCGGATAGCGGGACCGCGCCGCCCCGCGGCTGGTAGCCCGACACCACGGTACGAAGTCGCTTTTGGACGGCGTTGCGACGCTGCACCAACACCGAGGTGAACGCCGCCCATGTCCACGCCCGGGGTTTGT
>CALQLM010000213.1 GCA_943331415.1 Bifidobacterium breve | reverse complement strand
TGCGGTGGCATCGGTACCGGAGATGACCGCCGTCGGCGGTACGACGCTGTCCACCGACGACAAGGGCGGCTGGCTGGCCGAACAGGCGTGGTACGACGTGCCACTCACCCAGGGCACCGCGGGTGGGGCCTCACAGTTGTTTAAGCGCCCGTCCTGGCAGAACGTCAACTCCAACGCCGGACCTGCCGACCGGCGATTGGTGCCCGATGTCTCCGCGGTTGCCGATCCGTTCACCGGGGTGAAGTTCGTCTTCGGAAACCAGGTCGTCGTCGGTGGCGGAACCTCACAGGCCGCCCCGGTATGGGCCGGATTGGCGGCGGTAATCAATCAGCTGCTCAATGCCAGCGGACTGGTGCCACTGGGTGACTTCAACCCGCTGCTCTACGAGGTCGCCAAGGGTGCGGCGGTACCGGGTTTCCGCGATATCCAACTGGGTGGCAATGCGATCAGCCCGGGCGGGTCTGGCTACGACATGGTGACCGGTCTGGGAAGTCCAAATATCGAAAACCTCGTCAAGAACATTCTGCTCGTTCGATCGGTGTCCCGATGAGCGACGCTAAAAACGCTGTGCCACAAACGGATTCGTTCGAAGGCTACGCCGTACCACCCGGCCGTTACAGTGCGCTCAGGGTCCGGGGGCCGAAGTACTTCGCCACATTGGGAATCTGGGTGCTCGTCCTGATGGCCGGAATGATGATTCTCGCACTGGTCGACACCCGGGTACCCGACGTGCCGACCCGATACGTGTGTCCCCCGGACTGCGGTCGGCCACCGACCGGGTTACCGGTGGCGACAAATCCCCGCTTCACCGCACCGGGCGGAGAGTTCTCGGTGTCTTATCCCGCTCCCGGTGCGGCGTACACCGTTACCACCGAACCCAACGGTGTGACGGCGGAGTGGACGGCCGGCGACGGCGGGATCCTTCGGTTGTTCAGCCAGCCCGCGGAGGGCCGAAACTCCAAGCAGATCGCCGAGCAACTGCTGCAGGCCGGATTCCCGGATGCCCGGACGGCATACCAGCTTCCGAACGCGACGGTCGGCTTCCATGTGGGTTACGGCGAGGTGGCGGATTTCCAACCATTGGGCACCTCGGGAACTGACCCGTTGCGCATCATCATCATCGTTGCCATCAAGAATGATCTCGCCCTGATTGCCGCCGCCGAGGGTCCGCTACGGGTATTCACGCCGAGTTTCGGACCCGGTCCGCCGTCCCCGGCGAATCTGCAGATCGCTCAGGACATGGGCAAGTACGTCAACAGCTTCACCTGGCGCGGGGACCCGCCGCGCTGAGTTCACGGATGCGATCCGCCACCGGAATCCTCGGGTTGGTCCGGGTCGGTCGGCTGCGGGATCGGCTGCCTGTCGAGCCAGTCTTTGAGTCGGAAGAGCTGACTGGCCACCAGTCCGACCCCCACCAGCGCCAGACCGCCGACGATCACGTAGGTCATGGTGGGGCACCCTTTCTCCGGATTAATCCTACGCACCGGCGACCCGGGTGCCCGGCTGCGCCGCCTATCGTTGGATAAGTGTCCGAGCCCGCTGTTGCCGATGTGCGCGCATTGCGCGGGCGACTCGACGGCCTCACCATCCGCGACGCCGCCAGGCTCGGTCGGCGACTGAACTCGCTGCGCGCCCCCGTTAGCGCCGCGAAGCTTCAGGATCTTGTCGGACAGTTCACTGCGGCCGAGGCCGTTGTGGCTGCCCGGTTGGCTGCGGTACCTGAGATCACCTACCCGGATCTTCCGGTCAGCAAGTTCCGCGGTGAACTGGCCGCCGCTATCAAAGACCATCAGGTCGTGATCGTCGCCGGGGAGACCGGTTCGGGCAAAACCACCCAACTTCCCAAGATCTGTCTTGAGATGGGCCGGGGCGTTCGCGGCATCATTGGGCACACCCAGCCTCGCCGGTTGGCAGCGCGCACGGTCGCAGAGCGGATCGCCGAGGAACTCGGCTCGCCGCTGGGTGCCGACCGGCGCGCAGCGATCAACCCGGTGGGCTACACGGTGCGTTTCACCGATCAGGCAGCTGATCGCACGTTGATCAAATTGATGACCGATGGCATTCTGCTCGCCGAGGTCCAGCGCGACCGTCGGCTACTGCGCTACGACACTCTGATCCTCGACGAAGCGCACGAGCGCAGCCTTAACATCGACTTCCTCCTCGGTTATCTGCACCAGCTACTGCCCCGCCGGCCCGACCTCAAAGTCATCGTCACCTCAGCAACCATCGAACCTCAACGGTTTGCCGCCCATTTCGACGGCGCACCGATCGTCGAAGTGTCCGGCCGCACCTATCCGGTCGAGATCCGTTACCGACCATTGGATTTCACCCAACCGGACTTCGGCGGCGATGAGGACCCGGATGACCCCGACCACGAGGTGGTCCGAATTGAACCGCGTGATCAGACCGAAGCCATCATTGATGCGATCGAGGAGTTGTCTGCTGAACCGCCGGGTGATGTGTTGGTGTTCCTCTCGGGTGAGCGCGAGATCCGCGACACTGCGGAGGCGATACGCGGTGTGATGTCAGGTGTCGAGGTACTGCCGCTCTATGCCCGACTACCCACCGCCGAACAACAGAAGGTGTTCAAGCTCAACACCAGCAACCTCACCCGGCGGATCGTACTGGCCACCAATGTCGCGGAGACGTCACTGACCGTTCCGGGTATTCGTTACGTGGTGGATCCGGGTACTGCGCGAATATCCCGGTACAGCAGGCGAACCAAAGTGCAACGTCTGCCGATCGAACCGATATCCCAGGCCTCGGCGGCGCAGCGCTCCGGGCGGTCTGGTCGTACCGCGCCGGGCATCTGCATCAGGCTGTACTCCGAGCAGGATTTCGAGGGCAGGCCGAGATACACCGACCCGGAGATCCTGCGGACCAATCTGGCCGCGGTGATCCTGCAGATGGCTGCACTTCGCTTCGATGAGGTCCAGAACTTCCCGTTCCTCGATCCTCCCGAACGCCGAAGTATCAATGACGGTGTTCAACTACTTCAGGAACTCGGTGCATTCGATGACTCAGGAGCCATCACCGAAATCGGTCGGCGCCTTGCGCAACTGCCCGTCGATCCGCGACTAGGCCGGATGATCCTGCAGGCCGATACCGAGGGGTGCCTGCGCGAAGTGCTGGTTTTGGCAGCTGCACTGTCGATCCCGGATCCGCGCGAACGTCCGGCTGACCGGGAGGAGGCTGCTCGTCAGAAACACGCCCGCTTCGCCGATGCGAACAGCGATTTCATGTCGTTCCTGAATCTCTGGGACTATCTGCGTGGACAGCGGCAGACCATGTCTGGCAGTGCATTTCGTCGGATGTGCCGCGAGGACTTTCTGCACTATCTCCGCATCCGGGAGTGGCAGGACCTCACCGGCCAGCTGCGCAGTATTGCGGCAGGAATCGGTCTGCGATCCGGCGAGGAGTCTGCAAACACGGAGCCCGCGGATCCGACGCGCATCCATGCGGCTCTGGTGGCGGGTCTGTTATCCCACGTTGGTCTACGTGAGGGCGAGTCACGCGAGTACGCCGGGGCCCGCAACGCCAAGTTCGTCTTGGCTCCCGGTTCGGTGCTGACAAAGCGCCCGCCACGCTGGATCGTGGTAGCCGACCTGGTGGAGACCAGTCGGCTCTACGGCCGTACTGCCGCCCGCATCGAGCCCGAGAGTATCGAACGGGTCGCCGGGCACCTGGTTTCGCGCAGCTACAGCGAGCCGCACTGGGATCCGCAGCGTGGTGCGGTGCTGGCCTATGAGCGGGTCACCCTGTACGGCCTGCCGCTGGTTCCGCGGCGCCGGGTCTCCTATGCGACGGTAGATCCGCCGACGGCGCGGGAACTGTTCATCCGACATGCGCTCGTCGACGGTGAGTGGCAGACCCGCCACCGGTTCTTCGCCGACAACGCCCGGCTTAGGGCCGAAGTCGCCGAGATGGAAGAGCGGGCTCGTCGGCGCGATCTCCTGGTGGGCGATGACGAGCTCCACGATTTCTACGATGCCCGCATCCCTGCCGATGTGGTGTCGGCGCGGCACTTCGACGGGTGGTGGAAAAAACAGCGGCACCTCACGCCGGAGCTGTTGACCATGACCCACGATGATCTGCTGCGGGTTCAGGGGGCCGATGACGATCGACCCGACAACTGGCAGACCGACGATCTGTCCCTTCCGCTGAGCTACCGATTCTCGCCGGGT
>CALQLM010000212.1 GCA_943331415.1 Bifidobacterium breve | reverse complement strand
TGAGCGCGGTTTGGCGTACTGGCCCGCGATCCGGGCCACTTTGACCACCGGAAGACTGGCGCCGTAGGTCAGCACCACCGCCATCTGCAGCAGGGTCCGGATGTTGGCTCGGATATGCGGCTCGGTGTTATCGACGAAGGTCTCTGCGCAATCGCCACCCTGCAGCAGGAAGGCCTCGCCGCGGGCCACCGCCGCGAGTTGGCCGGAGAGCTTCTCGATCTCGGAGGCGACGGTGACCGGGGGCACGCTTTCCAGCACGGTGCGCATCGCCTTGGCCTGCTCGGCGTCCCAACTGGGCTGCTGCGCGGCAGGTTTGTTCAGCGCGGCATTCAGCCGTTCACGCAGGTCGGCCGGCAGCGGCGGCAGCGACGGCAGCTGCTCGATCGGTACGTCAACGGTCCAGTTCACCCGGCTATCTTAACCGGGCCCTAACCTGGGGCATCACCACTGGCAATGCGGCCTACCTGGGCCGAAGGCGGTTGCGCGGGGCCCGGGCCCACATCGATGCCCGTCGCCATCAGCTCGAAGCGGCGGCGATTGTGCCGGGCGTCCACCAGGGCGTCGTGGGTGTCGGACGGCCTCGGCGGCATCCTCGGGGATCCGTGGTCCTCCCACACCTGGCGCAACTCCCGGGTGAACCGCGGGATCTGCGGCGGCAGGCTGGTCATCGGCCCCCACAGTTGGCACAGCGCGACGTGGTCGTAGGCGCCGACCCAGGCCCACAGCTCAATCGGCTCGTCGCCGTCGACGCCAAGGAAGTCTTCGAGATCCTCCCGGATCTGGCGTCGCGAGCGCCACACCGGTGACGCCGGGGACGGCAGTTTGGGCAGAACGTGGGTGCGCACCCACCGGCCGGCCGACTCCGGATCGAACTCGGTGGACACGGCGTAGTACTCCCGGCCGTCCGCCGCGACGACCCCGATGGAGATCAAGTCGATGATCCGCCCGTTGTCGATGAACTCGGTGTCATAGAAGTACCGCATCGCGGGTTCCTATCCCCCGGCCGTGACGGAGGGTTGGGGAGCGGTCGGTTGCGTGTCGCGTTTCGCCGGCGGCGGTGCGGCGTGGATCTCGCGGTCGAGTTCAGCGTCGACCTCTGCGTTGGCCGGGAACCGTGGCTCGCCGGCGATCACATGCTGTAACCACAGATTGGCCTGAACGAACGGCCGGCGTAGATAACGTTCACGTTCCATCGAACGGTGCATCTTGCGTGGCTTGTCCTGGTAGTACCAGCGCGCCCAGGGAGCATGCGGGCGAGCCAGACGAATGGCTCCGACGAATAGCAGCGGAGTGATGAACATTCCCACCAGGCCGGTCCACAACTTGCCCTTGAGCAGGACAACGACCGCAAGTGCCAGGGTGAACAACGCCATCACCACCACGGTCACCCGGGCCAGCACCGAGGTGTTGTCCCGCCAGATGCCGATATCGAAGAACGACAGCGGGTTGAAACCCATGACCAGCAGGCCGGCCACCGCGACCGCGACGAAGACCGCGTCGACGGAGGTTCGTCCGTCCTCGGTCCAGTAGACGTCCTCAAGATGGAGGATCAGGGCGAACTCGTCGAGCACGAGGGCAGCGCCGATCCCGAAGATGATGGCGGCCGCGGTGAACTGATGGCGGGTGCCGTCCTGTGCCATGGTCACCATGGCAACCCCGGATGTCAGCGACAGGATCACCCCGAACACAGCGTGGTGGATATGTACCCCGCCACCGCTGTCGCCATCCTTCGAGGAGACCGAGATGTTGTGCGGCTGCCACCACTTGCGCGGTCCGGTCCGGCCAGCCGTCGCACGGATGTAGCGGGTGATAGTCCGGGTCACAAAAAAAGTGAGGATGAACGCGATCAAGCACCACATCAGTGGCACCCGTCCGGGGGCGATGACATCGAAGTGCAGGGCTGACGGCACGCCTAGGAAACTTACGCCCACACCCGCATAGTCGCGTCCGCCGGATACTCTGGTGGGGAGATGAGCACTGTCCGGCGGGTCTTCGAAGCCCTGGTCGCCGCCGGCATCGGCATCGCTGTCGGCTACGCGTGTTGGCATCTCTTCCGGCAGCTGCCCTACCTGATCGATACCGACGTGTACCGGATGGGCGGGCAGGCCTGGTTGGAGGGTCGTCCGCTCTACGCAGACGGAGCCATCTTCCACACCCAGGGCGGATTGGATCTTCCCTTCACCTACCCGCCACTGGCGGCGATCGTGTTCAGCCCCCTCGCGTTGGTGGCACTTCCGGTCGCCAGCCTGGCCGTCACCGTGATCACCTGCGTGTTGTTGGTGGTGTCGGTCTGGATCGTGCTGACCCGTCTGCAGGTGCCGGGCGAATCCCCCGTCGGACCCGATTGGCTGCGCCGCGGGTGGCTGGCCGCCGGTCTGGTCGCACTCTCGGTGCTGTGGTTTGAGCCGATCCAGGCGAACTTCTCCTTCGGCCAGATCAACGTCGTGCTGATGACCCTGGTGATCGCCGATTGCGTACCCCGCCGGACGCCGTGGCCGCGCGGACTGCTGCTGGGTATCGCGATCGCGTTGAAGCTGACACCCGCGGTGTTCCTGCTGTACTTCCTCCTGCGCCGGGATATCCGCGCGGCGCTGACCGCGCTGGGCGCGTTCGCGGTGGCGACCCTGATCGGGTTTGTGCTGGCCTGGGGTGACTCGTGGGAGTACTGGACCTCCACCGTGCGGCACACCGACCGCATCGGCACCGCGACCTTGAACACCAATCAGAACGCCGCCGGGGCGTTGGCCCGGTTGGGCCTGGGCCAGGGCACTCAATTCGTGGCGTGGACGCTGGTCTGCCTCGCCGTCCTGGGTCTGACCGTCTGGTCGGTGCGCCGGATCCTGGCCGCCGGGGAGCCGACGCTGGCCGTGATGTGCGTGGCGATGTTCGGCCTGGTGGTGTCGCCGGTGTCGTGGTCACATCACTGGGTATGGGCGCTGCCCACCATTGTCGTGACCGCGGTGCTGGCCTATCGCTATCGCAGCGGCGCCCTGGGTGTGGTCAGCGCGGTCGGCCTGACGCTGATGGTGTGGCCGCCGATCGAACTACTGCCCGAACACCGGGAGTCCGCCGCCGCGTGGTGGCGCCAGTTGTTCGGAATGTCGTATGTGTGGTGGGCGCTGGCGGTTATCGCCGTCGCAGGCCTGGCCATGGCCGGCCGCCCGACCGCTAGCCTGCGGCGGTCTCGGGAATCCGCGCCGCTGGCGGACCTGGTACATCCCGCGTGACGGGGGCGCCCGTCTTCTTCAGCGTCGCCGCGTAGATGTCGACGTACTCCTGACCGGACAGGTTCATCAATTCGTACATGACCTCGTCGATGACAGCCCGCTCGATGAAACGGTTACCGGCCAGTCCGTCGAACCGGGAGAAATCCATCGGCTTGCCGAATTTCACAGTCACCCGCCCGAACCGCCACATTTTGGACCCCGGCGGATTGACGACGTCGGTTCCGATCATCGCGACCGGAATCACCGGTACGCCGGTCTCCAGCGCCAGCCTCGCCAGTCCGCTCTTGCCCTTATAGAGCCGACCGTCGGGCGACCGGGTGCCCTCCGGGTACATACCCAGCAGCTTGTCCTCGGCCAACAGTCGTTGGGCGGTCTCGAGGGCGGCCTGCGCGGCGTCGGAGTCGGTGCGATCGATCGGCACCTGGCCGGCCGCGGTGAAGAACCAGCGTTTAAGCGTGCCCTTCAGACCCTTTCCGGTGAAGTACTCCGACTTGGCCAGGAAGGTGATCCGTCGACTGACCACCAGTGGGAGGAAGAAGCTATCCGCCACGGCAAGGTGGTTGCTGGCCAGGATCGCCGGTCCCGAGCTGGGAATATGTTCCAGGCCTTCGACTTTCGGCCGACCGAGCAATGCCAACGGAGGACCCATGAAGATGTACTTGCACAGCCAGTACCACATAGACCCTCCTCCCTGGTGCCCGCGCTGATCTTTGGGCTCACTGTACCGACCAGGTGGGTGGCGGGGCTACACGACGAGCGCGTTCACGGCCAATCCACAGGCGTCGTTGACTCCTCGACGGTGATCGCGTCGACGATGGGCTCGACGATGACAGGGATGTCTTGGTAGCGACCGTTGGTGGCCACCGGATCGGGGCCGCCGGGTTCATCCGGCGGTGGCGGATCCTCATGCCCCGCGGCCGCCGGATCGGCGGCCATCGTCCGGATCACCGTCATCAGCGCCAC
>CALQLM010000211.1 GCA_943331415.1 Bifidobacterium breve | reverse complement strand
TGCTGCGCCGAGCCACCGCATGCAGTGTGTGAGCCGTGCTGGTGCCAGCCGCATCTGGGCATAGCGCAGCGCCTGGCCCACCTCGCCGAGCACTGCCGAGGCGGGTAGTCGGAGATTGTTGAACACCACAACTCCATGTCCCTCAACGTAATTGCGGTCCATGGTGTCCATGACACGTTCGAGTTCGATCCCCGGTGTCTTTCCGTCACAGAGGAACAGTGTCGGCCCATGCCCGCCATGGTCGTTGGGTGCCACGCGCGCCATGATGATCCACGTCCGCGCACCGTTGGCGCCGGTGATGAGCCACTTACGGCCATTGATCACATACTCGCTACCGTCGAAAATAGCCTCGGTGGCCAACTGGTCGGGATCAGATCCTGCGCCGCCGGGTTCGGTCATCGCGAACACCGACCGCTGCTTGCCCTCGATCACCGGAACCAGGAACTTCTCGGTCTGCTCGGTGTTGGCGATTTTTGAAAGTATGTACATATTGCCCTCGTCGGGCGCGGCGCAGTTCAGTGCGACCGGCCCGAGTGTCGACCATCCGGCCGCCTCGAACAACACTGCCTGATCGCGGTGCGAGGGCTCCCATCCGCCGAACCGGCGCTGCGCCTGGAACGTCAACAATCCGGCCTCGCGTGCCAGCCCGACCATTTCGTTGCGCAGATCCTCGTTCGGACCGTGCCGGGTGAGTCGCGGGTCGCGCTCGAATGGCACGATCTTGTCGGTGACGAAGGCGCGGATCTGGTCGCGCCGCGCCGCTGTATCGGCCGGTATCTCGAAATCGATCATGAGTTCCCCTCTACAGGCGCCAGAGATGCGCCATCCATGATGGCTGCTGCCCGTTCGAATAGACGAACGGTCGCGGTGTGCAATACATCGCCAATTTCTGTGGGCGCCAAGCCTGCAGCGGCTCGCGCATTGGTGCCTTCCAGAATGATGCCGAGCTTGAAGCAGGACAGCACCGTGTACCAATCGATGTCCGACAGGTCTCGAGTGGTGTTCTGTGCGTAGCGCGCCACCAGCTCGTCGCCAGTAGCCAGTCCTCCGGCAGTCATGAACTCATTGGGCAGCACCGGCTCGGTCCCGGGGAGATACCACGTCGCGAGCATCCAGCCCAGGTCGAGCAATGGATCGCCGATGGTGCACATCTCCCAGTCCACGATCGCCACCACCTCCGGACCGGTGTTGGAGAACATCACGTTGGCGGCGTGATAGTCGCCGTGCATGATCCCGGGGGAGAAATCGGAGGGCTGCCGCTCGCGTAGCCAGGTCGCGACGGCTGCGACGTCACCGATCTCAGGTCCCGGGTAGTCGGCGAACTTGGCATAGGAATCGAGTTCTGAAAGCCAGCGCGGCACCTGTCTGTCCAGGAATCCCTCCGGCTTACCGAAGTCGGCAAGTCCCACCGCGACATGATCCACAGCACCGAGTGCGGCGTCGGCACTTGCCATCGACAGGCCCATTTCGTGGCGGATATCGGCATCGGCAGCGTGCAGTGCGGGTAATCCGGAGCCGGCATTGAACCCCTGCACCGGTTCCATCAGATAGAAGACAGCATCGCCGAGAACGGAGGTGTCCGCGCACACCGCGATGAGCGCGGGGTGCGGGACATCGGTGGCGGCCAGCGCGCGCAGCACCTTGGTCTCGCGCAGGATCACCGAGTTGCTCACCGGTCTGAGGTGCTGGGGCCCACGGCGGAACACATACTCGCGCCCCGCACGGGTGAACCTCAGCATGATGTTCTGGGTTCCGCCCACGATCGCGGAGAGGTTGTCGATTGGCCCTTCGCCGAGGCCCTCCTGGGACATCCAGGCCGCCACCCGAGTCAGATCAGGGGGCAGGTCATCCACGCAGGCGAAACTACCCTAGGTTGCGGAGCCGATAGCTTTCGCCCACGGTGTCCGGCTGTCGATGGTGCGGAAGATGCTCCAGCCAACCAGCGTTCCCAGCGCGATGGCCGCGATCGCGGCTCCGGCAACTCCCAGGGTGGCCACGTCCGCATCGGCGCCGGTGGCCGCCTGGCTCACCGACATGAAGCTCATGGCCCCGGGTACCAGTGACCAGAATGAGGCGAGCAACATCACCACCGCCGGCGGCGCAGTCTTGATCCGGGTGGCCAACATCGCAAACACCACCGCGAGCACGGCCCCGACGAACCCGGAGTGCGCCGCGGACAGCAGCGTCGTGGCCAATTTCTGGCCGAGAATCGCGACGGCGATCGCGGCCATGAGCCAGAACAATGAGCCCGGGGGTGCCGACAGATAGATCGACAGACCGAACCCGACGATGACGATCGACAGATACAGCGACCACGCGCCCATCGGGGCCGACGGTGCCAGCGGCACTATCTCGGATCCGACGACGTGCAGGCCGATCATCACGCCGAACACCAGCAGTGCCAACTGGGAGATTCCGTAGATCAGCCGGCTGGAACCCGAGATGATCTCCGAACTCGCCAGTTCCATCGCGCCGGTGGTCAGTGCCATTCCGGGCAGGGTGGCCACCAGTGCGGGGCTGATGACGCGTAGCAGTCCGTCATGGGCGGTATTGGCGACGAACCAGGTGGCCAGCAGGGTCACCACGAATGCCGACAGGGTGGGCAGGATCGGTATCAGCGCAGGCGACTGTCCACCGAACGCGACGATCAGGCCGACCACCAAACCGAGGAACAGGTACCCCGGCAGTGCGGCCCAGGTCGGGTTGATCATGATGCCGAAACCCAGTGCGGTGATGGCATATCCGATCGCGGTGGCGAACCGGCCGAATCGCGGCGGCATTGTCCGGGCGGCGGTGACCGCCGCGATGGCATCGGTCGGAGTGATTGCCCCCGCTTCGGCTAAGTCGGCGATTTCATCGATGCGTCCCGCCGCGTCAAGTTGCAGTGACGAGTGAATCGAGCCGTCGATTTCAAAGGCCGCATCCCCGATCTGGATCATCAATACCGTCGGCAGCACCACCAGTCGTACCCGTTCGGTGGTGTACTTCGCGGCGATGTTCTGCAGCCGGCCCTCCACGATCGGTATCGGCTGTGCCACCTCTGAGAGTGCGACACCGATCTCGCGGAGCATCGATGCGACATCGGTCGGGTCATAGGAGTCCGGGGGAGCCAGCGGCGTGGGTGGTGTCTTGCGAATGGCCGCGGCGATCCGTGCGCGGCGGGCGCGGTGCTTCTCGTTGATCATGGACCCAACTGGGGTGCGGCTTGCTGTTGCTGGCGGTTCTTCTGCCAGGGCCAGTACCCGGTGACCTCCAGTTCCAGGGAGAAGCTCAGGAAGGTCCGGATCAGCACGATCCCGCCGAGTACCGCGACGCTGCGGGCGTCCGGGGTGACGGCAACCGTGCGGATGATGTCGGCAGCAACCAGGAACTCCAGTCCGAGCAGGATCGAGCGACCGAGTTGCTGGCGGAACACCCGATAGACGTCGCCGGATTTGCGCCGCAACCGCGGAACCGCGCCCGCAGCCGAGATCAGCGCCCCGATGGCGATTACCGCCACCCCGACTCCGTCGATGGTCTTGCCAACCGTCTCGATGACCTCGAAGAAGCTCACGGGCCGATTCTAGGTGCCGGGAGTCGTTCACAGCAGGCGCATAGCGATCGCATAGTGTCGGCTCATCGCAGGTCGCATACTGGGAACTATGACCTCGCCCGCGGCCGCCTGTGGTTCGGAGCGCGTCATCATGCGCCGGGCGGATGGCAGTCCGATCACGATCCTCGTTGTAGACGACGAGGCTGTGTTGGCGGAGATGGTGTCGATGGCGTTGCGCTACGAAGGCTGGTCGATCACGACCGCCACCGATGGGGCTTCAGCGCTGGCATCCGCGCGTGACGTGCGTCCGGACGCCGTGGTGCTCGACGTGATGCTGCCCGATATGAGCGGATTGGATGTGCTGGGCAAGCTTCGGGAACACAATCCGCAACTGCCGGTATTACTTCTGACCGCCAAGGATGCTGTCGAGGATCGGATCGCCGGATTGAGTGCGGGGGGCGATGACTACGTCACCAAACCATTCTCGATCGAAGAGGTTGTGCTGCGTCTGCGGGGGTTATTGCGGCGTACCGGAATCAGCGCGGAGGGCAGCGGTGCGCAGATCGTCGTGGGTGACCTGATTCTCGACGAGGACAGCCACGAGGTCACCCGAGCCGGCGAGCCGATCTCCCTGACGTCAACCGAGTTCGAGCTGTTGCGGTTCC
>CALQLM010000210.1 GCA_943331415.1 Bifidobacterium breve | reverse complement strand
TCTGCGTGGCTCCTCCTCGCGCCCGCGCATCGTCGCCCCGCTAGGCTCATCGCCGTGCCAGAACCGATCCGCGTGCCACCCAGCGCGCCGGCGCGACTGGTGGTGCTGGCGTCGGGCACCGGGTCTTTGCTGCAATCGCTTCTCGCCGCGGCGGTCGGGGACTATCCAGCGCGGGTTGTCGCAGTCGGAGTGGATCGCGATTGCCAGGCTCAGCGCATTGCCGCCGATTCGGCCATTCCGTCCTATCGCGTCCAGTTGGGCGATTATCCGGACCGCGCGGATTGGGATGCCGCGATCGCCGAGGCTACGGCTGCACACAAACCCGACCTGATCGTGTCGGCAGGGTTCATGAAAATACTTGGACCGGCGTTCCTTTCGAGGTTTCTCGGCCGCGTCGTAAACACTCATCCGGCGTTGCTACCGGCATTCCCCGGTGCACACGCGGTGCCTGAGGCGCTCGACTACGGAGTCAGAGTCACCGGCTGCACCGTTCACCTCGTCGATGCCGGGGTGGACACCGGGCCGATCCTGGCCCAACAGGCCGTCGAGGTGCTCGATGCCGATGACGAAAAGACTCTGCACGAGCGCATCAAGGTCGTTGAGCGACGACTTCTGGTGGATGTGCTGGCCGAGTTGGCAACACGTGGTGTGACCTGGAACGGACGAAAGGCGACCCTGGGAATGGTGGAAGCATGACGGCGCAGACTTTGATCGGGCGCAAGCCGATCCGGCGTGCACTGATCAGTGTGTACGACAAGAGCGGATTGATCCCGCTCGCCCAGGGCTTACACGAGGCCGGGGTCGACATCGTCTCCACGGGATCGACCGCCAAAACGATTGCGGACAAGGGTATCCCGGTGACTCCGGTCGAGTTTGTCACGGGTTTTCCCGAAGTCCTGGACGGCCGGGTGAAGACGCTGCACCCGCACATACACGCCGGACTGCTTGCCGATACTCGCAATCCAGAGCATGTCGCTGCGCTCGAGAAGCTCAAGATAGAACCTTTCGACCTCGTTGTGGTCAACCTCTATCCGTTCAGTGAGACGGTGGACTCCGGCGCCGAGATCGACGAGTGCGTTGAGCAGATAGATATCGGTGGCCCGTCGATGGTGCGTGCCGCAGCTAAGAACCATGCCAGCGTTGCGGTGGTCGTGGAACCCATCGGCTACGACGGGGTGCTCGCCGCGGTGCGGGGTGGCGGATTCACGCTCGATGAGCGGAAGAAGTTGGCGTCATTGGCCTTTCGCCACACTGCCACCTACGACATTGCGGTCGCGAGTTGGATGGAATTCACCCTGGCGCCCGAGGACGGTGATGCGCCGCAGTTCCTGCCGCCCTGGTTCGGTCGCGCGTGGCGGCGAACCTCGGTACTTCGGTACGGCGAGAACCCCCACCAGCAGGCCGCGCTCTACAGCGATGACGTCGGCTGGCCCGGCCTCGCTCAAGCCGAGCAGCTGCACGGAAAAGAGATGAGTTACAACAACTTCACCGATGCTGACGCGGCGTGGCGTGCGGCTTTCGATAACCAGGAGATCTGCGTGGCGATTATCAAGCACGCCAATCCGTGCGGGATCGCGATCTCCTCGGATTCAGTGGCTGACGCTCATCGAAAGGCGCATGCGTGTGACCCGCTGAGCGCATTCGGCGGGGTGATCGCGGCTAACACCGAGGTGACTGTCCAGATGGCCGAGCAGGTTTCGGAGATTTTCACCGAAGTGATCATCGCGCCGGCCTATGAAGAGGGCGCGGTGGCGGTTCTCGCCGGTAAGAAGAACATCCGGGTGCTTGTTGCCGGTGAGCCGACAGTCGGCGGGGTGGAGATCCGCCAGATCGGCGGTGGCCTGCTCATGCAGGAGCGTGATGCGATAGACGCGCCGGGTGACGATCCGGCCAATTGGACGCTGGCGGCCGGTGCGGCCGCCGACGATGCCACGCTGGCCGATCTGAGATTCGCCTGGCGTGCCTGCCGCGCGGTGAAGTCCAATGCGATTGTCATCGCCGCCGACGGTGCCACTGTCGGAATCGGGATGGGACAGGTCAATCGGGTCGACGCGGCAAGGCTGGCCGTTGAGCGGGGAGGCGATCGGGTGCGCGGGGCAGTGGCGGCCTCGGATGCCTTCTTCCCGTTTCCCGACGGTCTGGAGACCTTGATCGCAGCGGGCGTGAAGGCCGTCGTCCACCCGGGTGGGTCGGTGCGCGACGACGAGGTGACCGCGGCCGCCGCAGCGGCCGGTATCTCGCTCTACCTCACGGGGGCGCGTCACTTCGCGCACTAGATCAGCACCGGTCAGCGGGACTCGATCGAGATACCGTCGACGGCAGTCGTAGCGTAGGGGTCGTGACCCCACTCCGCACCGGCTCCGATGACCTTCCCCGCACCCTTGGCGATCTGCGGGCCTCCGGCCACCGTGAGCGCAGCGTTAAAGAAGAGATCCGGGAGAACCTGCTGGCAGCGCTGACTCAGGGCGCTGATCTGTGGCCCGGCATCTTCGGTTTCGAGGACTCTGTGTTGCCCCAACTCGAGCGTGCGCTGATCGCCGGACACGACTTCGTTCTGCTGGGTGAACGCGGCCAGGGCAAGACCCGGCTGTTGCGTTCGTTGGCCAGTCTGCTCGACGAGTGGACTCCGGTCATCGCCGGCGCAGAACTCGGTGAGCACCCGTATACGCCGATCACACCGGAGTCCATCCGGCGCGCTGCCGAGTTGGGCGACGAGTTGCCGGTGGCGTGGCGGCACCGCAGCGAGCGCTACACGGAGAAATTGGCCACCCCCGACACCAGCGTGGCTGACCTCGTCGGCGATATCGATCCGATCAAAGTGGCCGAAGGCCGGACCCTCGGCGACCCCGAGACCATCGCCTATGGGCTGATTCCGCGCGCGCACCGCGGCATCGTCGCGGTCAATGAGCTTCCCGACCTCGCCGAGCGCATCCAGGTCTCCATGCTCAATGTCATGGAAGAGCGGGATATCCAGGTTCGTGGTTACACGCTGCGGCTGCCCTTGGATGTGCTGGTCGTCGCGAGCGCCAACCCGGAGGATTACACCAACCGCGGCCGCATCATCACCCCGCTCAAGGACCGCTTCGGTGCCGAGATCCGCACCCACTATCCCCGTGAGCTCGATGCCGAGGTCGGAGTCATCAGCCAGGAGGCCCATCTCACGGCGAAGGTGCCCGAGTACCTGCTGCAGATCGTCGCCCGCTTCGCCCGTTACCTGCGCGAATCGAGCTCGGTGGATCAGCGCTCCGGTGTGTCGGCACGCTTCGCCATCGCCGCTGCCGAGACGGTGGCCGCGTCGGCACGGCACCGCGGCGCATTGCTCGGTGAGGACGAGCCGGTGGCGCGGGTTGTCGACCTGGGCACCGTGATCGACGTGCTGCGCGGGAAGTTGGAGTTCGAGTCCGGTGAGGAGGGCCGCGAACTGGCAGTGCTGGAACACCTACTGCGCCGCGCCACCGCCGATACCGCACAGAAAGTGCTGGGCGGTATCGATGTCGGGCCGTTACTGGCCGCCGTTGAGGCCGGCTCCGCGGTAACGACGGGCGAGCAGGTGCCGGCCAAAGACGTCCTGGCCGCCCTGCCCGGACTGCCGGTGGTCGACAAGATCGCCGAACGTCTGAATGCCGAAACTGACGGTGAACGCGCCGCTGCGTTGGAGTTGGCGCTCGAAGCGCTGTACCTCGCGAAGAAGATCGACAAGAACACCGCTGAGGGCGAAACCGTCTATGGCTAAACGCCCGCACGCGCACGACTCCCGGTACTCGGCGTACACCGGGGGTCCGGATCCGTTGGCGCCGCCGGTGGATCTGCGCGAGGCGCTCGAACAGATCGGCCAGGACGTCATGGAGGGCACCTCTCCGCGTCGGGCGCTCGCCGAGTTGTTGCGCCGGGGCACCAAGAACATGAAGGGCGCTGACCGGCTGGCCGCAGAGGCCAATCGGAAACGGCGAGAATTATTGGCGCGCAATAACCTCGACGGCACGCTGCAGGAGATCAAGAAGCTACTCGACGAGGCCGTGCTTGCTGAGCGCAAGGAGTTGGCCCGAGCACTCGATGACGACGCCCGGTTCCAGGAGCTGCAGATCGAATCTCTGCCGCCCTCGCCGGCCAAGGCCGTGCAGGAACTCTCGGAATACCAGTGGCGCAGTGACGAAGCCAGGCAGAAGTACGAACAGATCAAGGATCTTCTCGGCCGCGAGATGCTCGAC
>CALQLM010000209.1 GCA_943331415.1 Bifidobacterium breve | reverse complement strand
GCCGGCGGCGCGGTCGGGCACCGATCAGGAGTCGTGACAAAGGCGCTGATCACCGGTCGGACGGGCAACGGTTTAATGATCAACGCCTGTGCAGTCGTGGTCGTGGGAACAGGCAAAACGACGTCCCGGTCGGTCTGGGTGGCCGTAAACAGGCCCATTCCCAACGGCACGACCGCCGCCGCGGAGGCCACCGCCACCAGCACGCCCGTCAAGATGCGCCGGTTACGTTGCTTGGGTTTCATATCGCTCATGATGAAAGCAACTTACCTGCGCGCCCCTGGTAGGTGCGAAACACCGCGTCGGCGCTGAAGATGATCAAAGCCACCCAGATCAGGGTGAAACCGAGCCAGCGGGCCGCGGGCATGGGCTCGTGGCCGACCAGAATTCCCCAGGTCATCTGCAGTGCGGGATTGAAGTACATCAGCAATCCCAGGGTGACCAGAGGCAACCGCTGGGCTGCCGCCGCGAACATCAGCAACGGGATTGCCGTCAGTGGCCCCGCCAGCATCATCAGCACCGCATGACCGGGTCCATGGTTGGTGAACTGCCCATGGCCGCTCACTTGAAGTGCGATGAGGAAAACGACGGCCAACGGGGCGGCGATCCCAGCCTCCACCCCGACGCTGACCCTCGGATCGACGGTCACCACCTTCTTGACGACGCCGTAGAACCCGAACGAGGCAGCCAGACCCAACCCGATCGCCGGAGTGGCATCCGCCCCGACTGCCAACACGAGGATCGCGACCACTGCGATAAGCACAGCGGCCGTCTGCGTCCGATTGAGCCGCTCGCCAAAGATCAACATGCCGAGCAGAACGCTGACCAGAGGGTTGATGAAATAACCCAGCGCGGCATCTACCACGTGGCCACTGTTGACGGCATACACGTAAATCAACCAGTTCACCGAGATCAGCACTGACGCACACATCAGTAGCAGCCAGGTTCGTCTCGTGATCGCCCGTAGATCGGACAACCGTCGGACCGCGACGAGTACGACGGCCATGAACACACACGTCCAGACGATCCGATGGGCCAACACCTCGGGCGCACTCGCAGGCTGGAGAAGCGGGAAGAACACCGGGAACATCCCCCAGGTTCCGTAGGCACCGCAGGCATACAGCAGCCCACGGGTCTCGGTGCCACCGCGCTGAGGCGCGGGGCCGTTGCCAACGGTCAAGACTCAGCGCGCAGCACGTCCAGTGCGTGCTGCAGATCTTCGGGATAGGGACTGGTGATCTCGATCCGCCGACCGTCTGCCGGATGTGCGAACGCCAGTGACCGCGCATGCAGCCATTGCCGCTCAAGGCCCAGTCGCTTGGCCAGCACCGGGTCGGCGCCATAGGTGATGTCGCCCGCGCAGGGATGGTGCAGTGCGGCGAAGTGCACCCGGATCTGATGGGTGCGACCGGTTTCTAGGTGGATATCGAGCAGACTTGCCGCCCGGAACATCTCGCAGGTGTCGTAGTGGGTGATGCTGTGCCGGCCACCCTCGATTACGGCGAACTTCCAGTCATTTCCCCGGTGACGGCCGATCGGGGCGTCGATCGTCCCGCTGGATGGGTCCGGATGTCCTTGCACCACAGCGTGATACCGCTTGTCCACGGTGCGCTGTTTGAACGCTCGCTTGAGCACTGTGTAGGCCCGCTCGGACAGCGCCACCACCATCACCCCGGAGGTTCCGACATCCAGACGTTGCACGATGCCCTGGCGCTCATGGACACCTGAGGTGCTGATCCGGAAACCCGCCGCGGCGAGTCCGCCGAGCACGGTCGGCCCGTGCCAGCCGATTGTTGCGTGAGCGGCGACGCCAGGCGGCTTGTCGACAGCGACGATGTCGTCATCGGAATACAGGATGGTCATACCCTCGATATCGACCGGGGTGTTCTCCACGGGCGCGGGAGCTTCCGGCAACGTCACGATCAGCCACGCCCCGGCCTGGAGCCGATCCGATTTACCAACCGGTACCCCATCGATCTCGACACCGCCATCCTCGGCGATCCCCGCCGCGGCGGTTCGCGACAACCCCAGCAGTCTGGCCAGGCCGGCATCGACGCGCATCCCGGCCAGACCCTCGGGCACGGGCATCGATCGCTCGGTCATCAGGCGGATTCGGCGGCGTCGGGATCAGATGCCGGGCCGGGTGAGCCATCGGGTGTCCGCCGACCGATCCTGTCAAAGTCGTAGCCGAAGACCGACAGCACGACCAGCAGGATGGCCCCGCCCACCACGGCCGGATCGGCGACGTTGAAGACGGGCCACCATCCGATCGACACGAAATCGACGACGTGGTCACGCAGCGGGCCGGGTGAGCGGAAGAAGCGATCCACCAGGTTGCCCATTGCACCGCCGAGGATCATGCCCAGGCCCAATGCCCACCACGGCGACACCAGACGGCGACCCATCCAGATGATCCCGACCACGACTCCCGTGGCGACCAGAGTCAGCACCCAGGTGTAACCGGTCGCCATCGAGAATGCGGCACCGGAATTGCGAACCAGCGTCCAGGTGACGGTGTCGCCGATGATTGACACCGGCTGACCGGGAGTGAGCAGTCGCACCGCCAGAACCTTCGTGACGATGTCGAGTATCAACACCGTGGCCGCTACCGACAGCAATAGGGCCAGGCGCCGCCGCGGCGTCCCGGGGTGCCCGACATCGGTGCCGGTCACCGGTTCGGTGCTGCGCACGGGATCGTCGGTCACGCCCCCATCATCCCCTAGTGCCATTCCGGGGTGCCCGAGTCCGGCTGCGGAGTCCGGCTGCGGCCGTATCGGCGGCTGCTGCAATGATGGCCGGATGCCGCGTCTTGTCGTCATTACCACCGGCGGCACCATCGCCACCAGTTCGGACCCCGACGGGGTTTTGCGGCAGACGCTCAGTGGTGCGGAACTCGTTGACGGTCTCGATGTCGAGGTGGTAGATCTCCTCGCCCTCGACAGCTCCGAGCTCACCCCGGTGGAATGGCTGCAGATCGGATCGGCGGTGAGCGCCGCGGCCAACGACGGCGCGGACGGCATCGTGGTCACTCACGGAACCGACACCATGGAGGAAACCGCACTCTGGCTCGATCTCACCTATGGCGGTGATGCTCCGGTGGTACTCACCGGGTCATCCCGGGCGGCCGACGCTGCCGACGCCGATGGTCCGGGCAATCTGCGGGACGCTCTGACCGTGGCATCCAGCCCCCACGCCCGCGGCCTGGGTGTCCTGATGAGTTTCGCGGGCGCGGTACTGGCTCCGCTGGGCACCACCAAGATGGGCGGCCCACAGGTGTTCGGCGCAACCGCCCAGATCGGCACCATCGCCGGGGAGACCTTCACGATCACTGAAGACAAGGAACGGCCCTATCTCGGCACGGTCACGTCAGCACCCCGGGTGGACATCGCCGCGGCCTACCCGGGCGCCGACGGCACCGCCATCGACGGGTTCACCGCCGCCGGCGCACGCGGCCTGGTCATTGAGGCAATGGGAGCCGGCAACGCCGGCGCCTCCCTCATCGACGCGGTGGGGCGAGCCTGCCGACGCGGTATGGCCGTCGCGGTAACCAGTCGGGTGCCGGGTGGACGCCCCCGGGCCGCCTATGGGCCGGGCCACGATCTGGTGGCGGCGGGTGCGGTGATGGTGCCGCGAATCCGGGCTGGCCAAGCCCGGGTGCTGCTCATGGCAGCCCTCGGTGCGGGGCTACCCGTCGATTCCGTCGTCGCCCGCTGGGGCTAACCGCTCAGCGTCCTCCTGATGGTCGGGATAGTCCGGCCAGTCGAGACTGTCGACCGGATTGGCGCTCGTCAGCTCGGCGTTGTCGATCTCGAAGGTGCGCATCACGCCCGGCCCGCTGCCGCGGGTCTCGAACCGCACGCTGACCACGCCGTGCCCGGCGCCCTGAACCCAGCCGTGACCGAATACCGGATGACGGAGGTCGTCACCGACGCGCCAGCCGGCATTCTCGATGGCCGGTTCGGGCAGCGCGGAATCGGAGGACTCCAGCTCGCGGTGTTCGGGTTCGGGGTGATCGAGTTCGGGGAAAAGAGACTCCTGCAGCACATCGCTGAGACCGGAAAACCCAACGCCCACAAGCCGAATCGGGCCGATATCGCGCGGGTCGATCAGCAGACGCCGCGCCATGGCGATCAACGTGCCAGCATTGGCTGTCGCGTAGGGCAGCGTCGCCGAGCGGGTCACCGTCGACATATCGGACTTCTTCAGCTTGACCGT